>CBDUTA010000422.1:0-2934 GCA_965369785.1 uncultured bacterium | reverse complement strand
AGGAATTCGTGCCCCAGTTTGCCCCCGAGCAGGTCACCAATCCCTTTGATGTGACATCGATCATTGCCCAGAACCCGGCCTCGGTCGGGAATATGGCCGAGGCCTTTTTCGACGACCCGGCGGTGGGGGGATTGGTGGTGATCACGGCAGGCAGTGGTGAACCAGGGAAGGCACGGATGCAGGCCTTACTGGATCCCATTCAAGCTTCCAAAAAACCGGCCTTCGGGGTGGTTCTGGCCGGCTCCAGTGCGACACCTTCCTACCAGCTCCTGAGATCCAACAACATACCGGCCTTCCACTCTCCGGGCAAGGCAGTGGAATCGATGGCCGCACTCTGGCATTTCGCACGAGCACGGGAACGACATCAGGCCCGTTGCAAGTCCGAAGAGAAGGCGGTCGCTTCGGCGGCAAAGGTGAAAGAAGCACTGGCAGAGATCGGAAGTGCCCCCACGGAGTACGATGCCAAGCGCTTCCTGAAGCAGTGTGGTCTGCTGGTGGTCGAAGAACGGCTCGCCCAATCCGCCGGCGAAGCGGTGGAGTACGCCAAGACCCTTGGCTACCCGGTCGCCCTCAAGGTTCAATCTCCCGACATTATCCACAAGACCGAGGTGGGTGGAATTCGCCTGAATCTGGGCAACGCCAAGGCCATAGAAACCGCCTATGAGGAGATTCTGGACAGGGCAAAAAAAGCGGTTCCCCAAGCCGACATCGCGGGAATGCTGGTCTCCCGAATGGTCCCCACACCCCTGGAGCTTGTGGCCGGCATCCATGTCGACCCGACCTTTGGCCCCCTGATTCTCTTGGGTCTGGGAGGTATCTGGGTAGAGGTGTTCGATGAAGCCACGATGTGCCCGGCACCCCTCATCGCCGAAGATTCGGTGGAGATGGTGAATCAACTTCGCGGCAACGCTCTCTTGCGGGGAGCCAGAAATATGCCGGCCGTACGGCCAGAGGAAATCCAGAAACTCTTGTTGACCCTTTCAGAGATCGCCCTGGCCAGCCCAGGTCTTCTCTCCGGGATGGATATCAATCCCCTGGTTCCCACTGCGGATGGCCGCCTGATGGCCCTGGATGCCGCCCTCTACCTTTCTCAGCCCGGATAATTCATAGATTCTCTACTGCAGCAGTGAAATCATCCGGCCTCACTGCGCGACCCGCAAGCGGGTACCCCCTCGTTCGCCTTCCTCAGCGTACTTCTTAGTACGCTTGCGGGAGCCTCTCGTCGCGCGTGGCGCAACGCACTCAGGCCAGCGCTTTCCCCGCTTCGTGACGAGAACCTATGAATAATTCGGGCTAGCCAAAATCAAGATCGGTCTTCAACCCCTTACATTCCGCCCACTGCCGCCTTGCGACGGAACTTCTCCGCGATCTCAACCAGCGGACTGCCAATATGCTCCACATCGTCATCCCTGAAATCATAGGCGGGTCCCACCGGCTGCACTCCAAAGTCTCGGGCCAGCGGAGCCTGAAGGACAACCGTTTCCCCTCCCACCATGGTCATTAAGGGGTGGATCTTCAGGATGTCATCGACGGGAACGGTAAAGTAGTCTCGGTCAATAATCAGAAGATCGGCAAATTTGCCGACTTCCAGGGAGCCGAGCTGGTCCTGTTTTTGAACATATTCGGCTGCCCAGATCGAGAACATCTTCAAAGCCTGCACCCGGTCGATGCGCTCTTCAGGCTGCCAGACTTGTCCGTCGTACCTGCGGGTGACCGCCTGCCAGGGCATGAAAAAGGGAGGTTGAAAACGCTGGGTTCCCGGGTTTCTGGCGCCCGAACCCCAATGCTGCCCCACCAGCTTCACGCCTGAGTCAATCCAAGTCTTGAAAGGCAGTATAAAGTCGTTCATCTGGGGGCCATAATCCTTGATCCAGTCGGGCGATTCGTCAACGATATCGGGGCCACAGCTCAAGATGATTCCGTAATCCTTCAATTTCTGGATGATCTCAGGGCTTTTTCCGATCAAACCACAGTGCTCTCCCGTCATCTGGAGCTGCCGGACCTCTTCCATGCTCCAGCCGTTGACTGCCCGGGCTCGATCCACCATCTTAAAAAAGGAACGTGCACTTTCACTGCCGCAGATGTGCACGCCAGCCAACCGCCAACCCGCCTTCATGGCATTCTCCAGGGTATCCCAGTGAAGATCACCCGGCTTGGGACAGGTCTCCCGGGCCTTGATGTGGGCCGGAGCCTGAGTATCGGGTCCCGTGCACGATTCCGGATAAAAGGAATCCCAGCGCTCCGAGGCCACGCCGTCAATCCACAGATAGTCGTTTCCTATCCCCTGCAACACTCCGGTCCTCCGGTACATCTGACGGGTCTGCTGGGGATCGGTGGGCATGCGATGAATTTCATAATGAGCATCTAAACGAATGGGCATCTGATCCAAACCCGCCAGGGTGGCGTACCCGCTCATGATCTTGGGAAACTGAATACGGCTGGAGAAGGTGCTCACCCCATTGGTGGCAAACTCCTCCGAGACCAGTTTGAGTGCCTGGGCCAGGGTCGCCAGAGGAAGCTTCTCCAGAAAGAGTTCCCAGGTAATGACCGACATCTCCTGGCTTCCCACCCATCCGATCTCGGGAATGTTCTCGTGTATGACATCCCCATGCATGGTCTCCTGAATGGAGTCCGAGTAGCCGGGGAAAAACCCATTCAAAACCTCCAACGCCTTGGAATTGATGTTGCCCCTGAGGCCCGGCCTCATCAGGACGGGATTCTCCGGTGCCCACATATCGAGCGTTCTGCGATTGGTCAGACGCCGGGTCATTCCCCAAAACTGCAACTGCGAAGGGGCCTCGGGATGACGCTCCATTTCCAGCACTACCCACTCTCCGGGATTGACCTTCTTGACCGCCTCCCGGATGGTATCGCGCATAATGGCCTGGGTTTTTTCCAAATCCAGGTCGGCCTGGGCTCTCACGATGATCCCTT
>CBDUTA010000421.1:0-2939 GCA_965369785.1 uncultured bacterium | reverse complement strand
GTGCAAGTGGTCAAGTTGGATCCGACACAGTTTGTGGCACCCATTGAAATTCCCACCGAGATTCCTCCTCCCATGGAGGATATTCCGGAAATCACCACTATCTTGGACCAAAATCCGGGAGGCCTGATGGGTGGAGTTCCCGGTGGTCTCGTGGGTGGAGTGATCGGTGCGATTCCAAATGCGACTCCGCCTCCCCCACCTCCTCCTAAAAAGAAGGAGCCGATTCGGGTGGGTGGAAATGTTCAATCCTCAAAGCTCATAAAGCGGGTGGAACCGAAATATCCAGAACTGGCCAAACGGGCTCGGATTCAGGGTATCGTTCTGCTGCAGGTCACGGTTGGTGAGAGCGGGGACGTCACCGATATCAAAATCATCCGAGGACATCCATTATTGAATGATGGAGCCGTAAAAGCGGTGCGACAGTGGAAATATTCGCCCACATTGCTCAATGGCGAACCGGTGCCGGTTATTGCTACGGTGACCGTCAATTTTATTCTCAGGTAGGTGTTTGACATTGTGTTGTGGATTCGTAAGATGATCGTAACTTTTTCAGGGAGGTATTACATATGAGTGGTTTTATGGAAATGTGGGATCAGATGGGTTACATGGCGAAAGCTATCGTTCTCGTCCTGGCTATCATGTCGATTTGGTCCATTTCAGTGATGATTGAGCGATATCTTAAGTTTTCAGCGGCACGCAAGCAGTCGCGGGAGTTTGCTCCTGCTGTTTCGGAAGCTTTGAAGACGGGGAATATCAATGAGGCCATTGAGTTGGCGGAGCAGCATGACAAGAGTCACCTGGCCAAGGTCGTGTTTGCCGGTCTTAAGGAGTTTCAAGCCCATGAAGGATCCAGCGCCATCCCTGGCGAGATCGTAGAGTCGTCACGACGGGCGCTTCAGCGGGCGACTGCCATTGGGGTCGAGGAGTTCAAGAGAGGTCTGGGAGGATTGGCGACCATTGGTTCCACTGCCCCCTTTGTGGGACTGCTGGGAACCACGGTCGGTATCATTAACGCCTTTCTAGGCATGGCAGCAGGCGAAAATGTCGGGTTGGCCGCTGTGGCACCAGGAATTGCTGAGGCCCTGGTTGCTACCGCCTTCGGACTATTTGTGGCCATTCCGGCAGTCTGGATGTATAACTACTTCACCGGGAAAATGGAATCCTTTATGGTGGAGATGGATAACTCTTCTTCCGAGTTGATCGATTATTTCCTGAAGCGGAGAGCCGAAAAGCATGGCGATCAGTAGCGCAGGCGGGTCAGGAATCAACTCAGAGATCAACGTCACTCCCATGGCCGATGTGATGTTGGTGCTGCTGATTATCTTCATGATCACCGTTCCGCTGTTGCAACAAGGGATCTTTGTCAACAAGCCCAGGGCCAGAAATGCCCAGGAGGAACCCCTTGTAGATGATGAGGATGCAACCATGGTTACCGTTACACGCCAGGGGGACATCTACATCAATCGTGATCCGGTCGGTCCCAACCAGATTGTGGAAAGGCTTGTCGAGCGAATTGCTCTCAAACCCGAGTTGCCGCTCTTTATCAAGGCCGACGTGGCTGTGCTCTATGGCACTGTTGTGGATCTTGTGTCCAAAGCCCGTGAAGCGGGGGTGGAGCAAATCGGTTTGATGGTTGATCGGCAAGAGGACAGGGGGAGGTAATATATGGGAATGACAGGAGGCTCCGCAAAGGGGCCCAACTCCAATATCAACATCACACCCTTTATCGACATTCTCCTGGTATTGCTCATCATCTTCATGGTCATTCAGCCCATGATTCAGTATGATCTGCAGGCTCGCGTTCCCCAGAAACTTCCCGATGAGCTTCCTCAAGATTTAATCATTAAGTCCGATGCCATCGTGGTTTCCATTGATCGCCAGGGCGGTTTTCGTATTAATCAGGACGCCGTGACCTTTGATCAATTGGGGAGCAGACTCTTTGATATCTACAGCGCCCGTGCGAATAAGAATATGTTCATCCTGGGGGATGTGGATCTTGCTTTTGATGATGTCGTCAAGGTGATCGACATCGCCAAGGGAGCCGGGGTGGGGGATATCGGACTCTTGACACCGGACGACAGACCGGGTGGGTAACAGATTACGGGAAGATCCCTGGTTGGAGGCAAGAATGGGAACCAAAGTTTCGAGTAGGAAATCTCTCTTTGTGGCAATGCTGGCGTTGGTTCTTACGGCCTCGAGTTGTGGCTGGATCGACAGTTTGAGTGCCCGTAATGAGCTCAACAAGGGAGTGAGTGCTTACACCAGTAAGAAATACGATGAGGCCATTGAGCATTTCCAGGAATCCATTGAAAAGGATCCTGATCTCGTCCGAAGCTATCTCTATCTGGCCATAGCCTATCGTGCCCAATATGTTCCCCAGGGGACCAGCCCCGCTAATGTGGAGCGGGCCCGAAATGCGATCAAGACTTTTGAACAGGTGATCGAAAAAGCTACCGAGCCAATCGATCAGACTACGGCCATGGCCAATCTGGCCGGTATTTATAATGGAATGGGCGATCACGACATGGCCAAGGAGTGGTACCGCAAGCGTCTGGAAGTGGAACCGAATAATCCAGTGCCGATGTATGGGATTGCCACGATCGATTGGCAGTTAGCCTACGATGAGACGGGAATGACGGGTGCGAACGTCGAGTTTCTCAGTGAGGAGAGAAGCGCAGAAATCAATCAGCTTGTAGATGAAGGCATAGCCTCTTTAAAGAAGGCTTTGGAGATCGATCCAGAGTATGTTGATGCCATGCAGTACCTGAACCTGATGTACCGCGAAAAAGCCAAGCTCACCGCGGAGGAGGAAGAAAAGAGGAACTGGGAGCGAGAAGCTGATCAGCTCGCTTTACAGGCATTGGACCTCAAGCGTAAACAAGAGGCAGCGGAAGCAGAAGCTCGCCCACGAAGGTGTACTGGCTGACGGTCACATCCAC
>CBDUTA010000420.1:0-2947 GCA_965369785.1 uncultured bacterium | reverse complement strand
TACTTCATCACGGCCTGTTTCATTGGACATATAAGTGACTAAGCGGCCGTCGGGTGAAAATCTTGCCCAGGTTTCTTCAAACTCTGTCTCCAGGAAGGCCCACGGCTCCTGTTCGCCCTCAAGCGGAAGCATCCAGATGTCGTGTCCGTTTACGGGATCCATCAAGTCAGTAAAAGCCAGCGTTTGACCGTCGGGTGACCAGGAACTGGGAAATTGTCCCCGCTGCCCCACTTTGCGTTCCAGGAGTAACTCTTGCGGCCCGCTGCCGTCGGCAGGTCTCCACCACAACATCGGGCCCTCACCCGCCAACTCAGAAGCAAAGGTCACCTGCTTGCCATCGGGCGTCCAGATGGGAGCAAAGTCCTCTCCCGGATCGGACGTCAGCCGGCCCAGGGAGCCTCGCTTTACCTCAGAGACCCAGACATCGTAGTTCGACACTTCACGGATGGTTACTGCCACCTGCTTACCATCGGGCGAGAGGCTGGGGTGCATATACTCTCGCGGTTCGGCCGGCAGTGGCTCGACCTCCCCCTGCCGGTTGACCCAAACCAGTCTGCGGTCCGGTACCAGCATGCCTCCTGAGACGTAGGCCAGGGATCCGTCATCGGACAAGGTGAAATGGGCTGCGCCGCCAGATTCCATCAAGATACCCTCGATGACATTCACTGGGTCTCCGGTTCGCTCAAGCCGTTCAAGATCAAAGGGCACCGCCAGAAGTGAGCCGGCCCGGGAAAAGACGATGTGCCCTGTGGGGGAGTAGCGGGGGTTGGTGCCTCCATCGAGCAAAATATGTATCTTTCCCGTCTCCAGGGAAAGCACGGCGATGCGGGCCTCATCAAAACTGCCGCCCGTGTCGATGGTGAACAGAACTGCCTTGCCACCAGGCAGAAAGTGGGGCCAACGGTGGCTGTATTCTCCTTTTGTGGGGTCGGGTGTGGTCAAAGTCTGACCATCCGTGGCGCCGAAGAGCGGTGCGTTGGAAAATGCGTCAGGCGGCCAGGTGTCCCCGACGGCTAAGACTCGCAATAGGCCCCCATTTTGGCTCGGTGTGAATATAATAGTGTCGTCTGGCCCCCAGCTCGCGCCCCGCGTGACCGGAGAGATGTAGGCGAGGGTCTCGGGTGCCCCGCCTGAGACGGATACCTTCTTTAGTTTGCTACCAACGAAAAATCCAACCGATTGCCCGTCGGGGGAGAAGAAGGGGCTGTGGCCGCCCTCGGTTCCGGGGATCGGCGTGGCGTCCAACCGATCCATTTCACGCAAGTAGAGCTGCCTCTTGCCACCGTGATTAGCGACATAAACCAGACGGGTGCCGTCCAGTGAGAGGGTCACAGCAGGGCGCCAAGTCTCGACCTCAAAGGGCGCGGTCGTCGGAAGCTGTATGACCAACTGCTTCAGGGGTCCTGGTGGCGAAAGGGGGGGACGGATCAGACTCCAGATCGCTACGCCTATGGCAATGCCTGCCAAGACAGCCAGGCCCAGGGTGATGGTCCGTCCCCATCGACCCGGTTGTCCTGCCATAATTTCCTCGATCGGCGATACCGTTGCAGGTTCACTCAAGGCCATACTGATCTCGATCCGCACGTTGGCTATCCCGTCGAGACGATCCCGAACGGCTTTATGGAGGCATCGGCCAAGCAGATCTCGGATCCTCCAAGGTGTGGCTCCAGGCAGTGCCTCCCACTCCGGTTCTTTATGGATGATGGCTCCAAGGGTTTCCGTAATCGTCTCTCCCTCGAAGGCCTTCTTGCCCGTCAGCAGCTCATAGAGCACAGCCCCAAAAGCAAAAACATCCGCCCTCTTGTCTACAGGCTTACCTTTGGCCTGTTCCGGACTCATGTATGCCGCCGTTCCCAGAATTACACCCGCACGAGTCATTTCCTCGGTCAGGGTGGGAGATTGGGACATGTCAGCAGGAGAAATCTCCTCCTCGAAAGCCTTCGCTAACCCAAAGTCCAGGATTTTCACCTTACCTTCAGGTGTGACCTTCACGTTGGCAGGTTTGAGATCCCGATGGATGACTCCTTTCTCATGAGCGGCTTCCACGCCTTCAGCAATCTGCCGACAGACTTCAAGGGCTTCTTCGACAGGCACCGGGCCTTTGGCAACACGCTCAGCTAAAGTTTCGCCTGGGACCAACTCCAGGACAAGGAAGCGCACGCCGTCCGCCTCTTCCAGGCCGTAGATGGCAGCAATGTTGGGGTGATTGAGTTGGGCCAGGAGTTTGGCCTCCCGCTCAAAGCGAGCCAGTCGCTGGGGATCCTGAGTGAACTGCTCAGGCAGTACTTTGATGGCGACTTCACGGCTCAGGTTTGTATCCTCGGCCCGATACACTTCTCCCATGCCACCCTGGCCGATCTTCTCAATGACTTTGTAATGAGAGAGTGTTTTGCCAATCATGGCACGGGCACCCGTTCCGTCAACTCTTCAAACCAGTTGAGGACAATATTGATCTGCCTCGTTATGGTTTCGGATTTGACGCGTTCAATCATGATGAATCGTTGGCCGTCTGGAGTGACGTCGTAGTCTGTCCGATATAGTCCATTTCTCATGTACAGGCCCTCAAACAGCGTCGCGGTTCCGCAATCAGGGGGCCAGACACTATCTCATTACCGCATCAGTGGGCAGGCTTTAGAAACGCCGGAAGACGTGTCGAGCAGCTAACTACAGCAAATAACTATCAGCACTGCATTTCGGGACGTTATAGTCCGTATAGTCAGGGATTTAGAGTTGGCACATCCTTCCTTTTTCTTCTTTGATCGGAGTGTAAATCATGGGCGTAGATGAACGCCTGCTGAAAGCGCTTTGACTTCATCATGTTGGACAATTAAATCAGAAATCTTCAGGACAAGGTAAGGAGGAAAGAACAGTTGATTCAAGGTCGGAGGGTTGATAGGCTATGGGCTTTTTGCCATTGAGGGAGCTAGATGGAATCCAGAGTACACGC
>CBDUTA010000419.1:0-2951 GCA_965369785.1 uncultured bacterium | reverse complement strand
TACGTTATCGCAGAGCCGTGCATTGGTACAAAAGATACGGCCTGCGTGGATGTCTGCCCGGTTGATTGCATCCATCCGCGGAAGGACGAGACCGACTACGAGGCCGTTTCTCAGCTCTACATCGACCCAGTTGAATGCATCGATTGCGGGGCCTGCGTGCCGGTCTGCCCCGTGACCGCCATCTTTCCCGTCGATGATCTGCCGGAGAAGTGGCAGCAGTTTACCGAGCTCAATTCCAACCACTTCAGACGATAAGCTCAGACATCATGGGCCAGCTTAAGGACTGTGTATGTATGAATTTCGAGCCTGGACGATTCGACTGGGGAGTGTACGGCAATTACGATCAACTGGTGCCCCTTATGCACGTTAGTAAAGCCAACAATTCTCTCGTCTACGACAGTGGAAACAACTCATTACAGGCGGAAGTTCCCTCGACGGAAGATTTTGGGGAATTACTCTCCCCGTTCGATAACTCCGGCATTGAGGAGGGCGACTCTCCCTCCGCGAAATCGGCTCGGAGGTTAGCCCTGGAGAATCGCAGTCCGATGGAGTTGACTGAATGGTCAGAAGAGAGCGAATTAGGCTTCAAACCTAGACTGCTGGACAAGGCCAGTGACTCAGTGGGGATTTATTTGCGGGATATGGGGAGGGTTCCCCTGCTCACCCGGAAAGCCGAGGTAGCAATTGCGAAACGCATGGAACGGGGAACATCAACCGTTCGGAAGGCGCTCTCCCGGTCCCCCATCGTCATCCAAGAGTTGGTACGGTTTGGAAAGGCAGTCGAACGGGACCGCGAGTCCATCCGGAAACTTTTGAACTTCAACTACAAAGAGCGCGCCGAAGAGAGGATCGCCGAGCGCCGGAAAGAACTTCTTGAGACCTGCACCCAGGTGGCGCAGCTTTACAAAAGGCTGACTCGGCTCCGGCAGAAACAGGAGGTTACCCCCCCATGCAAGGACTTGACTGAATCTCGCAAGTTGGGATGTGCCCTCGCTCGTTGCCGAATTCAGATCTCCCGCAAGGTTCGGTCCATTGAATTCAGCCGCGCAGTGCACAATCGCTTGATTGAGAATATCCGCGATACCGTGAACGAGTTGCATGGTTTGGAGGACACAGTTAGGCGCCTCGAACGGCGCATTGACTCTCCCCGGGACAACAATCCCTCGCAGTTAAAGAAGGAATTACGGCAGGTCCGTTCGCGCCTCCTAAAAATCGAAAGAGAGACCGGTGCCGGCACTCGGGAGATCAGGCGCAGCCTGCGGACCATCATCAAGGGCAAGAATGAAGCTGAGATGGCAAGGAAGGAGATGATTGAGGCGAATCTTCGGCTGGTGATTTCTATTGCCAAGAAATACGCCTACCTCGGTATTGATTTCCTGGACCTTATTCAGGAAGGCAACATCGGCCTGATGAGAGCCACAGAGAAGTTCGATTACCGGCGCGGTTACAAGTTTTCTACCTACGCTACTTGGTGGATTCGCCAGACCATCACTCGTGCCATCACGGACCAAGCGCGCACCATCCGCATCCCGGTCCATATGATGGATATTATCAATAAGCTCGTCCACACGTCGCGGCAGCTGGTACAGGAATACGGTAGAGACCCGACCCCGGAAGAGATTGCTAAACGAATGGATATCCCCGTGTCGAAGGCCCGTAAGGCCCTCAAGTTGATTCATGACACGATCTCCCTGGAAGCTCCTATCGGCAAAGGAGGGGATTCGCACCTGGGCGATTTCATTGAGGACCGAAGCACCATTTCCCCTGTCGAGATTGTCAAAGACGTGAAATTGAAGGAACAGATCGAGTCGGTGCTCAAGACTCTCACTCCTCGCGAGGAGAAAGTACTGAAGATGCGTTTCGGCTGGGACGACGGCAGCGAAACCACCTTGTGGCAGGTCGGGATGGAATTCAGCCTGACCCGAGAGCGCATTCGACAGATCGAAGCGAAGGCATTGCAGCGGTTGCGACATTCATCCCGGAGCCGGAGGCTTAGGGCATTCCTAGATGCCAACGTTAACGATTAGGCTCTTCCCCTTAAGGAGATGCAGTTCTCCGGTCGAGCCAATTGTTGCGCGACAGAAAGTGATCCGGTAAGGGAAAAGTTAGGAGGTTAGGATGGCTAAGTTTGTAAAGGTTGGAAACATATCAGAGTTCCAGGATTTAGAAGCGGGAAAACTCGTGGAGGCTGAGGGACAGAGTTTTGCCATTTTTAACCTGGGTGCAGGCTACTACGCCATCGAAAATACCTGTCCTCACCGAGGTGGACCCTTGGCGGAGGGCCAGATGGAAGACGAAGAAGTCATCTGCCCGTGGCACGGTGCCCGATTCAACGTGAAAACCGGTGACGTCCTAACACCTCCGGCACCACGAGGGGTGAAGAGCTTTCCTGTTCGGGTCACGGGAAACGATTTGGAGGTCGAAATCGAATAAGAGAGCGAGGGTTCACTTTCTCGAACCCTGAATTTTACTTGGGACGAGTTGTTTCGAGAAACAATCCAGATTGCTTTGTCAGTTAGAGGCTAGCCTACCGATCAATCCTACTTACTTCCCCGCATCATCCCGCCTCCCACTGGCCCAGGACGCTCCGCGGACTCCGCATCGGCTGCTTAAAGCTACCGACGAGCTTCCTGGGCTGGCCCCACCTTGCGTGAAAAAATGCAACATTACGTGCGGACCGAAACTCTTCCTTCTGTCCGCTAAGTTCCTGAGATTTGGAGGAGCTTGGAGAGAGAAACGCAATAGAACGTACATTCTGTATATATTCCAAATCTCAATTTTTTCTACCAAGTGATTCAAGATACCCGTGATCTCGCTCAGTACGGGCAGCCCGATACCTTTGATGGATGCGGACCCTCGATGGCCTCTCACACCTAATACTTGTCGGTCGCCAATAGTCTATCTGACTCGGTTTCTGACTGAATTCTCTTGTCTGCATTTTCAGGCCTCGG
>CBDUTA010000418.1:0-2979 GCA_965369785.1 uncultured bacterium | reverse complement strand
TGGAATTTGTTTGGGATTTTGAATTTGGGATTTCAGCCGGCTTTCCGGCTGTTGTCTACCGGCTGTGCTCTTCCAGAAACTCCGCCACCGTCTCCACATACAACTCGGGATTGCTGCGGTAAGCTGCTCCATGGGTGGCATCTTCGAAAAAGACAAGTTTTTTCTTGGCCGATGGAATGGCATCAAAGACATTTTGGATACCCGACTGGAGTATGCGGCGATCCTCTGTGCCGTAAATCAATAGAACTGGAATCTCGTCTAACCTTCGAAGAGCCTCAAGGGTGTTCAGGTCCTCTGCTGGGTACTGGGTAATCCGAGTGAAATTCCACGTGAATATGTCAGCAAAGGGAAAGGAGGGCAAAGCTAACATCCCTGTATGGTGGGCGATGGTTTCATTCAAACTCTGAAAGGGACTATCGGCAATGATGGCCTCAAGGTCCTGCTGGAAGTCGCCCGCTGCCTGAATGACCGCCACTGCACCCATGGAAACACCGAGCAGGACAAAGCGCCTTCTTGCTCTCTTCTCTTTCAGAAAATCATAGGCCCCCAGAACATCCAGCCGCTCCAGAAATCCAAGGGATGTGGACGTTGGATCACTTAGCCCGTGATTGCGAAGATCGAACAGCAGAACTGGAAACCCCAGTTTATTGAGGGTAGATCCCCTTTCCAGGCCCTCTCTCCGGCTACGGAACAGCCCGTGTCCGAAGATAAGGGTCGGCTTCGTTTCTTCTCCTTCCATCAACCAGCCCCGCAGCATTAATCCGTCTCGGCTTGGGAATTCAACCTCGATAAACTCCTGTCCGTAGTCGGCCGGAGTATCTGTCAGGCGACGCTCGGGAGGGCGGGTGCCAAAACTACTCACCCAATAGGAGAGGCTCATTGGAGTGATCAAAAAAACAAACACCGGAAGAAACAGTAGCAGAGAAAAGAGAGTTCCCTTGAAGATCTTCCAGCCGGCACTCCGAATCCTCAAAACTCGGGCTGCCAGCCAAACCAACCCCCCACCCAGTGCAAAGACCAGAGAGATCAACAGACTCACGAAGACAATCGTCACAACCTTTATTATCTCTAACCGCCACCCCTTAGGTAAATGCCGGCTAAAGTCGCAAATTTCGGTTGATCCAGGTTGGTTGCGTAGGGGCGCACTGACGTGCGCCCTATAAGCCGGTAATGAAGCAGGGTTTCTGGGCGCACAGCCGTGCGCCCCTACAGGCCCTAATCAAAATCAAGTGGGAAGTCACGACAGCTTCTAAAAGCCCAACGGCGGGTTAGAACATATCTTCAATCTTGAATTGCAGCTTTTCAAAATCCTCCTGAGAGATGGTCCCCTGACGCCCAGTTTCCACTTTCTGCGCCAAATACCTGTCGCCGCCACCAGCGAAGATGAAAGTACGCTGGGAACCATCCTTGAGGGTCACGATCACTTTCACGTCCGGCTCCGGAAAGCTCATGAGATCCGATTCCTCTTCCTGGATCGATGCAAATCGGATCTCGGTGATCGGATACCAGAACTTGTAAGCGAGGGCCTCTTTATCCTTCTGCGCATCAGGGGATTCCACGATCCATTTGTAATCCTCATATCTTAGAGCAATCTCTTCATTCTCTTTTCGGTGGATCACAATACGGGCAATCTGATTCTGCTCAACATCCAGAACGTCCTTGTCCCGAAAAGCCAGGACATCCTGGTTAAGTTTGTCTCGAATCTCCTGGCTGACGGTGAACACGGAAACACGCTCTGGATTTCGAGCCAGAAAATATTCCCCTTTTTGCCGGCCCAGCTCCAGAGTTCGCCAGCCGTCTTCTTCATATCGAACCCGAATGGTGGCTGAGGGAGAATCCAAACCGTAAGATTTCAACTCTTCCGGCTCATCCGATACAAACTCTTGAGTTTCACCAAACTCAACTGTCGAGAGCAGACTGCTGACCGCATTCTGATCGGCGTGCTCTTGAATCGGGGATTCCAGGTGCCACTCCTCATCCTTTTGGATGATTCGAATCGTGTTGGCGGAGTTGATGATTTCGATGGCCTGAATCTTGTCTCGATCAATAGCGAGTACCTTTTTATCACGCCACTCCATGAGCTCTTTGGCTGCAGTGGAAAAGAAAACCTGGGAGGTAAGAAACACCTCAGGCTCTCCCTGAAACTGGACGTAGACATGACTACCCGTGAAGTCCTTGTTGCCAATGAGCAATGTTTGCTCTTTCCCATCTGCCTGAATCTTTAAGGTCATGAGCGGCTCATGGAGTCCATATTCCTCAAGCCGTGTTTCCCCTTCAGGAAAGGTGCGGTCTCGAGTGGCCTGGATCAGGTCGCGAAGCAGCACATCGACCGTACTGTTATCAGCCGAGGTTTTCAGCGGACGTTCCAGCATCCACTTTTCCCCTTCCTTGCTCAATAAGATTTCCTCTTCCTGAGGGCGCAGGATTTCCACAGCCGTAATCTCCTCCTGCCGGGTGCGAAGGAGGCTTTCTTCCAGGCTTCTAGCTTCCTCTCTTTCGCTTTCACCCACAATCTCGTAAAAATAAACGAAAGCGGCCAGAGCAAGGAAAATAAGGGAGAGCACTCCAATTTTCTTCATAGTTCTAGCAACTCAGACAAACATGGGAAAATTCAAAATTCAAAACTCCAAATCCGCACAGAAGATCTCTGTTTTGAATTTGGGATTTTGAATTTGTTTGGGATTTGGGATTTTGAATTTTGAATTTCCGGCCTCCGGGCCGGTGATTTTGGATTTGGAATTTATCATATCTATCTTCTGCGAAGCCAGATCGTGGTTCCAAAAATCAGTGTGACTAGAGGAAACAGCACCACCGTGCCCCAGAAAATTAACCTTGACTGGGTAAAAGTCACATTGATCCGCCGATCTTCCACATCTCTGGGGCGAATGGCTATCAGATCAGCCTCCTCCGCTAACCAGCCGATGGTCATCAGAAGCAGGTCTCCATTGGCCACACTGTTGAAGTAGGCATTGCTGGCAA
>CBDUTA010000417.1:0-2979 GCA_965369785.1 uncultured bacterium | reverse complement strand
CGAGCGGCCTAATTTCTTCCTCTGCTTCTCCAGAGTGTCCAGGGAACCGTTGAGCTCCTTTTGCTTGTCGATAACGGCTACGGTCGCCCGATCCATTTTGATCTGCAGCTTCCCATTCACTGTGTCTTCATCCCACTGCTCATTCTTGTTGTTCTGGACCCACTCGTAGTAGCTTACGGTCACGCCTCCCGCGTTGGCGAGTATGTCGGGGAGCACCGGTATGCCTTTTTCAAAAAGAATGAGGTCTGCTGCCGGAGTGGTGGGCCCGTTGGCCGCTTCGGCCACGAATCGCGCTTGCACCTGATCCGCGTTATCGGAGCGGATCTGATTCTCCAGCGCCGCAGGAATCAGGATGTCGCAGGGCAAGGCCAGGAGTTCTTCGTTACTCACGCTCTTGGTGTTGGACAGGTCCACGACAGAGCCGGTTTTCTCCTTGTGTTTGCGAGCAGCGCTCGGATCGAATCCCTTGGGCTGGTAAATGCCCCCTCTCGAATCACTGACACCCACGATCGAGGCACCTGCTTCCGCAAACAGTTCAGCAGCAATAGACCCGGCATTACCAAACCCCTGAACCACAACGGAGGCACCCTTCACCGATTCCAGGCCTGGAACGATTCCCTGCAACAAGGCCTGCTGGGTAGCAAAGAGGCAGCCGCGCGCGGTGGCCTCGCGACGGCCCAGGGATCCACCCAGATCGACGGGCTTTCCGGTCACCACTCCCAGATTGTTCTGGCCTCGGTGCATCATCTCATAGGTGTCGTAGATCCAGGCCATGGTCTCAGCATTGGTATTGACGTCAGGAGCCAGGATGTCGGTATGTGGGCCGATGGAATCGCCCAGTTCGGCAATGAAGCGCCGCGTGATCCTGCGCAGATCAGTGGGGGTCAGTGTCTTGGGATCACAGACGATCCCCCCTTTGGCACCGCCAAAGGGAATGTCGACCACAGCACATTTCCAGGTCATCCAGGAGGCCAGAGCCCGCACCTCATCGGCACTCACATTGGGGTGATAGCGCACCCCCCCTTTCCCGGCTCCTCGACTGCTGTTGTGCAAAGCGCGAAATCCTACGAAGTTCTTGACCGTTCCATCCTCGGTCTGGATAGGAAACTCGACGGTGACCAACCTCTCGGGCCGCTTCAGGTACTCCCCCAGGCCGGGCCTGAGGGCGGGGAGGAAACGGAACGCCCAGTCAAACTGGGCCTGGGCGATGTGGTAAGGATTGAGATCTTCTTGAAGTGGCGGGGCCTCAACGGGTTCTCTTTGCTGTTGTGCCATAGCTTGTCAACTCCTGGGTAAATGGGCATTTATTCCGACAATCAACTCACTCTTTCATTATAGCTAAAACTTCCGGCAGGTCGCTGTACCGTCCCGTACAGAGCTGCCCTTGACTCTTTCATCCTGCTCTCTTTTCAAAGAGCAATTTCCATGCCTTTCCCCAATGACTCTAAACCTGTCTTGTGATTGGAAATGGCTCGAATCCGGACGGGTCAAAGGTCCCACACTTGGGCATTTCACTCACGAGAAGGTGGATCACCGGCGGGGGCATCCACAACGGAGGCTTCATAGTGAGCACTCTCAAGGCTCTCCAGTATCTGTTCCACATGGTCCATCCCCAGGGCCTGGAGCACGAACTCTACCTCGGCTACGCGTAAGGAGAGATTAGTGAAAGCGCGCTGATGGCGGACCGCTACGATATTGGCATTGGCCTCACCTATGAGTCGGCTGGCCTCCGCCAGTGCTCCTGGAACGTCCGGAATTCCGACGCGGAGTCGCACCAGGCGACCGGAGCGAACCAGGCCGCGCTGGATGATGGAAGAGAGCGCCAACAGGTCAATGTTGCCCCCGGAGAGGATCAACCCGACTTTTCGATTCCGGAACCTGTCTCGATTCTCGAGCAATGCTGCCAGACCCACGGCTCCTGCCCCTTCCACGATCGTTTTTTCGACTTCGACCAGGAGAAGAACCGCTGCCTCTATGGTGCTTTCCTCGACCAACAGGATGTCGTCCACAAATTCCTTGACCACAGGCAAGGTGTGACTGCCCGGTTCTTCTACGGCAATACCCTCTGCGATGGTGCTGGTACCGCACTGAATTGGAGTTCCTTCCAACGCCTGAAACATGGCAGGAAAGCGTTCCGTTTGCACCCCAAGGACCTCGATGGAGGGCCGAATGCCTTTCGCCGCAATCGCCATACCCGCAATGAGACCACCCCCACCCACCGGCACCAAAAGCACCTCCAGATCGGTGAAAGCCTCCAGCATCTCCAGGGCGATGGTTCCCTGCCCAGCGATGATCTGCTCATCATCGTAAGGATGAATGAGCTCCAGGGCCCGGTCGCGCGCAAGCTCCTGGGTGTAGACTCGAGACTCATCCAATCCGGTGCCGTGAAGGATCACCTCGGCCCCGAGTTGCCGGGTATTTTCGACCTTGACGTTGGGGGTATAGCGAGGCATGACCACGGTGGCGCGGATACCCAACTGCTGAGCGTAGTGGGCGACGGACTGAGCATGGTTGCCGGCCGACATGGCAATGACGCCTGCTTTGCGTTGCTTGACGGTAAGTCCCAGAAGCTTGACCAGGGCACCCCGGTCCTTGAAGGAAGCCGTGAATTGTTGATTCTCAAACTTGAGCCGCACATCGGCCCCTGTGATTGTGGAAAGTGTCCTGGATTTTCTACAGGGGGTCTTTACCACCCGGCCGGAGATTGCATCGGCAGCCTGATAGATTTTCTCTAGAGTAACGGCCATAACTTCCCTTCCGTCCCGGAAATCGGGATGAGAATAGGGTAACCCAAGAGAAGTCCCCGCTCATAGAGTGTTCGAGAGGATTCCGTCAGATCTTTAGCCCGGATTATGCATAAGTTCTCCGGAATGTGGGAGGTACCTCAGGTGCCGAACAGCTCGATCCCTAAATAGCTCCTACCGTGGGGAGGCCCGTGGGCTAAAGCCCACGGCTCTGACTGAACCGGATTCGGCACCT
>CBDUTA010000416.1:0-2983 GCA_965369785.1 uncultured bacterium | reverse complement strand
GTCGGAAAAAGCACGGATGGCAATGGTCTGGTCCGTATTGTAGTGGTTGCCCACATTGGGATTCTCCACCAGCAACTTATCTCCCAGAACCTCTCTTGAGCCATAGCCGGAACGCATCAACAACATCGGGGTATTGATGACACCCGAACAGACCAGCACCTTTGAAGACCTCAACTCTCCCCTCTCGCTGCCCCTTCGAAACTCAACACCAAAAACTCTGCCTCGTTCCCCACTCTTTTCGATCAGTATCCTCGAGACTTCCGTGTCGGCAATAATCTGGACACCCTGCTTCTCGGCGATGGGCAGATAGTTTCGGGAGGAGGATTTACTATCGAATTTACACATATAGGCACTGCCGCAGTATCCACAGTAGATGCAGTTGGTCCGGGCCATGGGGAAACGGGTCACCGTGTAACCCCGTTCACGAGCCGCCTCGCGAAACAACAGGTTACCCTGGCCCAAGGTGGCATCCGGTGCCTGGTGGTAGTTGTACATTTCAGTAATCTCAGCAACCGCTTCCTGGAAGTTCTCCTGGGTCCAATCCACACCCGTTTCGTTTTGCCAGCGCAGATAGTCGGTATCGAAAGGGAAAAGAGCCGCATTGCCCCAGTGGACCGAGGATCCTCCCACAACCTTGGCGAAACCTGAAGGCCAAACATGGAGCCGGGTCCCTTGCTGGAGGTTGGTCATCATCTGGCGGCGTAGTGGAATACCGTAGCCGGGGCGCTGTATCCCCTTCCAGTAAGGACCTGCCTCAATGGAGGCAATTCTCAGGAGTTCTCCGCTTTCAGGATGGACGCCATGCTGGGCGATACGAGCAGCCAGGATAGTTCCTGCTGTCCCCGTCCCCACAATGATCAGATCGTAAGAGCTTTGGGCCACGGCCTCTCCTCCGATAAATGACTGAAGCTACTGAAGCTTAGGATACGCCGGCCCTTGCCCTTTTTCCAGCTTCATAGTAAAAGCTTACTCGTCGCATCGCTCTTCCCGACCAGGGGAAGAGGCTCTGAATGATCAAAAAAAGCAACCATGAAAGGCTCTGAATGAAAACCCAAAGTGTGCCAGCTCTATTCTCCCTCCTGCTTATCGTTCTGTTTCAACTGAACTGCGTCCCACAGACTCCTGAGGACCAGGGTCGGCAGGTGCTGGAAGAAGCCGCTGAGGCCATGGGTGGGCTACAGGCACTGGAGGCGATTGAAAACATCACCCGCACGGGGACCCGAACAAGAAACTCTCTCGGACATGGGCGCGTGACAACAGATCGGTTGCTGATGGGATCACCGGGACCCTACACGCAAATGATCGATTTTGACGGTCCTCGAGAGGTCAATTTAACGGGCCCCAGGGAGACCATTCAGTTAGCGGACTGGAACAAGGGCGGTTACCGTGATGTCTTCGGGTCGGCCCTGAGACCTCTGGAAGCCACACAACTGCAGAGATACCGGATCGAGTGGGACCGCGATATCGCTAAATTCCTGGTCTATGCTCTGAGGATAGAGAGCAGCATTAAGGGAATCAGCGAGGCCGCGGTCGACGGAAAACCTCATCACATCGTCAGCCTGCAATTCATCGACGCCGTCTACTACGACGTGTACCTGGACGACACCACCCACTTGATTTCAAAGCTGAAGTTCACGGAGGATCGAAACCCCTACGGAGATGTAGCCAAAGAACGAACCTTCTCAGACTATCGTGATGTCGGAAACGTCAAACTTCCCTTCTCTGAGATCACCCAGGAAATGAATGAGGTCACTGAAATCAAGGAATGGGCTGAACTGACGATTAACGGCGACCTTCCGGAAGATCGTTTTGTGATTCCGGAGGAACTTCAGGAAATGGCTCAATCCCTGGCCCATTCAGACAGGCTCCCGGTCATTCCCACTGAATTGGCCAAGGGCGTGTACTTTGGTGAAGGCGTGGGCATGAACAATATGTGGGTGGAATTCGAGGATTTCATTCTGGTGGCCGAAGGACCCAACAACGAGGTACAATCCCTGGAGGTCATTCGCCAAATCCGGGAGACCGTCGGAGAAAAGCCCATCCGCTATCTGGTCACCAGTCACCATCACTCCGATCATACCGGTGGAATTCGCACCTACGCCGCCGAAGGGGCAATCATCGTCACCCATGCCAATAACGAAGATGTGATCCGGGAAATTCTGACTTTACCTCACACCTTGAAATCCGACCGTCTTTTTGAGTCTGAAATAGAGCCTCAGATCGAGACCGTCACCGATCGAAAAACCATTACAGACGGAACCCGGATCGTGGAACTCATACACGTTCCTAATCCCCATGCCAATGGATTTCTGGCCATTTATCTGCCCAAAGAACGACTCATCTTCGAGAGCGATCTGTTTCAGATTCAGAGCGATACTTTCCAACTTATTTCTGAACAGAGCGGCTCTGCCCGCGTTCCTCCCGAAGGTATCGATTTTTACAATGCCGTTACCAAGGCCCGCTTGAGAGTGAACCGGATTATCCCTGGACATGGCCGGGTGCTGGAATGGAAGGAACTGGTGGATGCGGTCAATAGGACCCGCTAGCGGGGATCATTCATAATCCGGGCTAGCCAGCTAACTCCTGGCTGACCTGACGGGCAAACTCCTGCAACAAGGCATCGGTCTTCTTGCGCATCACGGGCTGTCCAAACTCACCGATCTTGCCCAGCAGGTGAGACTCGAGCTTCACACTCAACTGAGTCGCATCGGATCCCTTCTCAACCAGATCCACCTCCAGGTGTGCCCGAACTCCCCCGCCCAACAGGCGATCCTTGGCCTCCACCCTCATACCCACGTGCCAGTTGTCCCGATCCCTCTGTTCGACTTGAAGGGTTCCTTTCAGTTTCAGTGCGATAGGACCCACGCGGATCTTGAAAATTCCTTCGTAGGTATCCTCATCAAGCGGTGTCATGCTCTCTACGCCGGGCAGACAGCGACTGACGTTCTCCATATCGATCAGAAAGTTCCACACCTTCAGTGGG
>CBDUTA010000415.1:0-2987 GCA_965369785.1 uncultured bacterium | reverse complement strand
CATCGTCATCGCCATGGCGACGGCGGTGTCTCCCTTCTTCATCAGCAGGGAGAAGAGTCTTCGTGGACGGGACGCACAGTTCTCTGATCTTGAGCGTGTCCACTTGATTCTGGTGGAACTGATCACTCACATAGATGTCTTTGACCCTTTGAGTCGTGTCTCTGCGCCTGACCGGCTTGACCTGGAAACAGAGCAGATAGTTCTCCGGGTTCTTAATTTCCTCACCGTCCTTGTCAACGGGATTGCACAGCCGAACCGGCTTCTTGATCTCGAACATCGGGGCTTCCGTGTTGAACTGGTCGGCCACAGGGAGCCTGATACGCTCCCATTTATCATGGTCACCGTCATCATCATCATCGTCCCGACGCCTTTTTTCATCCACGTCGTAGCACAAAAAGTGGTCCACATTGTGGTCTTCCGGCGGGGGAAGAAAATCTGTAAGGCTTTTGGAGGCCGGTACCAGAAGACGCCGGTCTGACCTCTTGACGTCCACAAGGAATGTCCCGAACTGGTTTTCCACCTGGACGTTTTTCCGCTTCTTGAACTTCGGACCTTTGAGGCTGTAAGCAATCAGATGAGTGTCAGGATCGGAGATTCCCTCACCATCCTTATCGGCCGGATTCAGCAGTGCGATGGGTTTCTTAAGGGTAAATTCCTGAGGGCCGGACTCGAAAAACGGATCCGTCAGCGTCGCTTCTTCTCTCTCAAACCTCGGTGCACCCCTGGATCGCTTCACCTGGTAGGACAGGTAGTGGTCGGGAGGGCCGGGATTGTCTTCGCCAGGATTGCCTTCGCCCTCTTTCGCAATGATGGCGGGCATTCCGGTAGAACTCCAGGTAGCGATCACCAGATCGTCAGCGATACCCGTAATGTCAGCCCCGAAGTTCACCCGATCCGGATTGAGAGGCAAGACAACACCGTCTAACAGAGGATGCCCTGTGCTAGCAGCTGACGCCACAATCGAACTGTCACTGCCCCCTCCGCCAACATCTAGAGGTCCCGCTAAACCGTCGATCAGACCTAGAGGGAAAAACCCGCTGGAGTTCGATGTGAGTGCTGCGAACGCCCCAACATGCTCACCAATGAACCCACTCCCGCTCTCAGACGCATACCGAACGGCGTTGGCGATGATCGCTTCCACGTTGGGATCAGGGTCAGACTCCCCTCGAAAGTCGAAAATAATATCTGCGCAATCACAATTGAGAAGCACGACGTTTCCTGTGGAACCGACGTAAGCCACAACTGCATCTGTCGCCGCCTGTGACAAAACAGGCCCAAGGTTCTCTCCCAATCGCGTCAGGTAGAAGGCGTCATACCCATCGGCGATGAGGATGCCATTGGCTATCTGAGTGTCAGTCACCAACGTCGCCGTGCACCCAGGAACTTTGTCCGAATTGATCAAGTCGTCGGTTAGGTTGTTCCCAAACACCGCAATCTTACATCCTCCCTGCGCCTGCACCTCGCCGGAAAGAGAGACTCCCACCATCAAAACCAACAGGAAAAATAAGAAGTGTCTTAAGAAAAGCTGCTTACGGTCGCATTTTCGCTGCATCCCTGGTCCCCCATTCAGATAAACTCCTCCCCCATGTCCGAGGGTAACCTTCACAACTGTCATTTTCGAAGGGCGCGAAGGGCGCTTCGCGCGTGTCCCAGGTCCCAAGCTCCAGTTTAGGTTTGGAATTTTAAATTTTGAATTTGTTTGGGATTTGGTTTTTTGAATTTTGAATTTCCGGCCTCCGGCCGGTCATCCCTTCCTGTGCACCATGACCAGGCGGGCGCCCTTCGAGGGGCGTCTTCGAAAGCCGAGCAGGTGAAAGAGATCCAGGGTATACCAGCGGGCAATCCGGGAATTCACCAACAGGGCCCCTTCCTCTTCCGGGTGCCGGTCGACACCGGGCAGCCAGTGAAGGAAAAGGTCCAGACGCAAAGGACGAATCCAGGCCGACAGCTGGATCCAGAAAGGCCGAACTGCGGCGGCCAGAAAGAAACCGTCTTCACCCTCTTTCTGGTAAAGAGGAAGAAGTAGAAAGGCTTTCCCGGGAGCGGTCAGATCGCCCTGTCGATCCAGTGCCAGAAGTTGTCCAGCTTCGACCTTCTGAAAACTTTGGTATCCCGGCCGCATGACAAACTCATCTTCACGCTTGATGGGGTGGCGGTATCGGACTTCTATAAAGGACGGCAAATGTCTGCAGCTGTCTGCCAGTCTTCGGTAATGGTCCTGGATTCCCGGAACCTGCTCCTGGGACAGGTTCCCCGCAGAGACCAGGGCAATCCAGATGAGGCTCTCGAGGTGATCAACGGCCAGGGGAGAACTATGTTGTCCTGCTTCGAGTCCCGCGCTGACATGGCCCAACGAGTCCATGTAATCTGCCAGAGTGCCGCGCAGCTCTTCTTCAAAACCCAGCACCAAAGGCAAGGGAAATTTGCGGGCGAAGGAACGACTGTGTAAAGAGTCATTGAGCACCGCAAAAGGAGGTCCATCTGCTGAGCTGGTATGAAGATCCATGAAGTAGACGTCTCCCGGATTTCCTTTTGTAGCCGACTTCAACACCTCGAGCAGTTCGAACTGCTCCCGATCCTCATACTTCAAATCCTCGGCTTTGTGGGCTGTGAGCTGGGCGATCTTATCCTTCTCCCAAGTTCGATTGAGGTCTCTCTCCACATATCGACGTCCTTGAGAAAAGGCTTCCGTGTTGCCTAAAAGAGCAACCAGCCTACCGGAAAAACTCCGAGGGTGAGCCTGCAGCGTGTCCAAGACCCGCTTGAGGGCCTCCACCCCGGCCGGTTCGTTTCCGTGAAGGGCTGCTGCACAAATCAGCGTCGGCCCCCTGCTCTGGCCGGCAAAGGTTCCTATGACGTGTTTTTCTTCAGTGGCACCGGTAAGTGGGTCCATGCCTTCTTGACCGCTTTGCTCTTCCTCCCCAGTATCGACCATAATCCAGTATGGACTTTACCGACCTGACCATCGGGATCGAGGAAGAATATCA
>CBDUTA010000414.1:0-2993 GCA_965369785.1 uncultured bacterium | reverse complement strand
TATATCCTTGGGGATTTCCTCGACCGTTTTACGAAGTGTCTTCGAGGCGTTGTAGGTCGGTATTACAACGACCACCTTCTTGCCATTTATCATATCCTAGTGCTACCCGTTCAGGCTAAATCCTAAGTCTGAGCCGCTGTGAAAGCAATTAAAAAAAGGAACTGAGGGGCAGGCCATCGAAGGCCTGCCCCTCATTTCCTTTTTTCCTGCCAACGAAACGAGTTTAGGGCTATACTTGCGGAAAACATTATAAATTTCAGTATCAGCGGGGTAAATTCATGAACAATATCGGCTTACTGCTTGTGAGTGCGGTGTTTCTGACGGCCTTGAGTGCCTGTTCTGACATCGAGGAGGGGTTTGCGGATTCCACTTCCACTCCTCCAGCCTACCGGTTCGAACCCAACTCCCGGGCTATTTTGGAACCCCTTCAAATAGAGTCTTCGAGACATCCGAAGTTCGCTTTGCGGGCTGCGGGTCGCCTGTTTGTTCTGGGCGTCTACAGGGAAGATAAGGTCTCGCGACTCGGTCTTTTTAGCTCCAGCAATGGCGGGGATTCGTTTGCTCCCCCTGTTCCTTTGACTGAGCCAGGAACCAGTGTCAGTTCGCATGGGGAAAATAGTCCCAGCGTGCTCTTTGGAAAGGGCAGAGAGATGTATGTGCTTTGGGAGCAGGAGACCGAGGGTGGACAACCGGACCTGATGTTTGCCCGTTCTCTGGATCTGGGCTATCGTTTCGATCCACCCTTTCCGGTCACCGATAAGAAAGTCCCCTCCAGAAATGGCTTCGCCTCGCTGAGCGTGGCACCTAACGGGGATCTCTATGCTGCCTGGTTGGATGACCGTGACGGCCTGGAAGATACCGACCCGAATACCTCGGTGTATATCGCCAAATCAACAGATCAGGGAGCCAGCTTCGGACGGAACATTCGAGTGGCTCAGAAGGTTTGTGACTGTTGCAGACCTCCTGTGGCCTTTGGAAATGGGGGAGAGGTCTTTGTGAGTTGGAGAAATATCTTCCCCGGGAGCATGCGCGACATGGTGGTTGCCACTTCCCGGGACGGCGGCCAGACTTTCGAGCCACCGGTGCGAGTCGCCGAAGACAACTGGGAAATCAAGGGGTGTCCCCATTCCGGGCCCTCCCTGCTTCAAGTGGGAGACCGGCTCTATATCTCCTGGTTCACGGGTGGGGGTGATGCAGAGCCCGGCATTCGCCTCTCCTGGTCCGATGATGGAGGCGCCAGCTTTGCTCCACCCGTTTACGTCTCTTCGGGCATCGTCTATGCCAATCACCCGGTGTTGAGTCAGGCCTTTGATGGCCGAGTGCTGCTGCTCTTCGAAGGTCGTGCCGTGAGCCAGGAGGATGAGTGGGGTCCGGTTACCGCCTATGTGGCTGAAATCAGCGATGAGGGCGAGGTGGGGACGCTAACTGCGGTCCCGGGCAACGGGGTTTCTATCACCTATCCTGCCTTTGTAGGAGACAATCAGAAAGGGATCTTTGTAGCCTGGACCGAACCCAATGGGAACGGTGGTAATCAGATCGTGATGTCCCGGGGGCGACGAAACGAACTCGCTTCCCTCGTAGAAAATAGAAAATAGAAAAAATGAAGAATAGCATGTTGGCGTAGAGCTGTAAGGTTTGAAGCGAGTGTTCTTGGGATTCATCTGGAGAAATTAAGGGCTAGAAATCAGGGAGAAGAAATTGGGGGCAGGCCTTTAAGGGCCTGTCCCAGATTTCTTCTCCAAATTTCTAATTTTGGCCCTAGCTTTCTCCAGACAAATCAATGTTGAAAAATAACTCAGACGGGTTTAAAGCTCGGCAGTGGTGTGCCCGTCGTCTCAGACAGCTTGTGAAGCTGCTCATTCAAGAGGTAGAAATCTTCGGCGTTTCTAATACAGAAGAAATCCAGTCGCAGTTGCAATCGGGTAGCGTTCGGAATCTCCGGTGCCAGCACCTCGATCGAGTTCATCGAGTAGGTCATGACCTGTTTGCTATAGCTGAGCTGCATGTTCAAAATCAAACTGCCCAGGATGACCATGAGGGCAAAGATGTTGAAAATAATGTGATGCTTGGCGAATTCGAAAAGGGTTAGAGTGTATTTCCCTCGGCCCAACTTTTCCAGAAGATAGTTGGCGCCCCAGAGACAGACATAGCCGATTGCCACCACCGTCAGTGCCAGGATGGTGAGATATGCGGCTGAGCTCATCAAATCAAACCCTTTGGTCGCCTCTCGGTAGATGGTGTCTCTGAAAGTGGACGAGACTGCTGCCAGGCTTTGCACTGCCCAATCCATCGGGGTGAATGTGCCTTCCCCGACGTTAAATCCAGTGCCACCAAGCATTAGTCCCCCTTTGATATGCGCAAAGATCGAAAGTGCGTTACCCATACTCCTCCTCTATCCTGATATTCGGTTGTTGTGATGAACTAACCTGTCGAGATGCAAGGGATCGGTTTGCTATCGACGATTAGACCCGGAAAACTTAAACGACTGAAGTGAAGTCCTTCAGAACTTAACTGGCTCGTCTGCGCAAGAACGGCTCAACGGAACCCGTAAGAGGTTGATTGGTGATGCCGCCCAAGGGCCATGGCTCAACCCAGAGCTTTTCTATCTTCTGGTTCGAGAACAGCTGTTCTGTCATCTCGTAACAGAGTTGTTCCACTTCTTCTGTGGAGCCATTGGACCTCATGCACAGGAACTTAACTTCGCCTTCGACATCAGCTAGAACTAGATATTTATTCGACATGCCCTAAAGAAAAGCAAGTTCCGTTCCAATCGGTGAAAAGTGCCCATTATTTTTAGAAAGCCCGTTCCTTGGGGCCTTTGAAGGAGTAACCAGGTCTCTGGGCAGGGCCCGCAACTCGACCAAAACGTAAACAGAAGTTTACATTCAGGAAACGGGAGGAGAGGGGATTTGTCAGTGTTGTCTGGTATGCGGTCTGCGGTCCGGTGAGCGGGCACCGGGAGCAGGAACGGCCCCCCCCCGCCCCGGGTTAAG
>CBDUTA010000413.1:0-3001 GCA_965369785.1 uncultured bacterium | reverse complement strand
AGAGGGTTGGAGGGTTCCTGGTCCCGAAAACGTTTTCCGTATTCCAGCGCCTGATCGAGATCCCTGTGATGGTAGAAGCACATGGTCAGGGCATGCAAGGCATCTCCGAATTTCGGATTTGCTTCAACGGCCTGTTTTAACTCCTCGATGGCCAGTTCAAGCTGATCTTCGGCAAAATGCTCCATTCCTTTTTCGTAATGCTCTTCATGCGACATAGGCTTCTCGATCGATTATAGGGGAGTACCGTGGATATCGTAAACACGAAGCTCGCCGATCCCTCGGAGCTCCTCTTCCACGCTCTCCCGGTCCCCAACAACGGTCACCACCACTCGGTCCGGATCAAAAAAGCGCCTGGCCATTTCTACCACCTTCTTTGAGGTTACACTCCGAACTTCAGGGATGAAGTTCTTGTAAAAGTCAGCCGGTAGTTCATGAATCCGGCGGTCGAGCTCCAGAACGCCGATGGAAGCCGACGTTTCCATTTGGCGAATAAAGCTCCCGATGAGCTCCTGTTGACAGCGCTCCAGTTCTTTTTCTTCAGGAAGCCGCTCACGCAGGTCTTCCAGCTCCTTGAAAATCTCTTCGATCGACTCCCGGGTGACTTCCGTCTTGACGCTAGCCCCGGCCATATAAAGGCCATCGTGGCGATAGCTCTTCAGTCGACTGTAGGCCCCATAAGTGTAGCCTTTTTGTTCTCGAAGGTTGAGAAAGAGGCGAGCACTCGCTCCACCCCCCAGAACCTGATTGGTGACCTTGAGGGCTATTGCCTCGGGATCTGCTTTCGGGAGGGTTCGACCGGCCACCAGAATCTGTGACTGGACGGAATGGGGACGGTGGATCAGGCAGACTAACCGTCCCTCGATGTCGGCGGGCCGCGGATAGTTGATCGAAGGCGTTTTTCCGTTGGTCCAGCTTCCCAGAAAACGATTTCCCAGTTCCATGGCCCGATTCTCATCGAAAGGCCCGGCCATCAGAAGATGGGCGTGTCCCGGACCGTAATGATGCCGATAGGTCTCCTGGACCGATTCTCTTTGGGTTTTCTCCAGATGCTCAGGAGTCATACTGACTTTAGCATAGGGATGGTTGGGATAGAAGATCTTGAAGGTGCATTCGTTAGCCAGGAAGTTGGGTTGGGAGCGCTGAGCAATCAGATGACTCTTCCACCGAACCTTCGTTTTCGATAACTCCTCATCGGGGAAATTCGCATTGGAAACCAGATCGGTAAGAAGCTCGAATGCAGGCTCTAGCTGGTCTTCAAGAAAGGTCATGGAGAGGAAACTGTGCTCCATCAGGACTTCACTGTCGTATTCAATTGCCCGTCGATCGACGAAATCGGAAATATCCTGGGCCGAACGGGTGTGAGTGCCACTCTTGACCATTTCTGCGGCCAGAGAGACCAGAGCCAGATTGTCGTCCGGATTACAAACTCGCCCTGCGGGAAACACCAGGGTCAAAAATATTTGGGGCAGGCGATCATCCGGAACCACCAGAACTCGGAGCCCGTTGGAGAGTTGCTGGTCAGGGATTTCCGGATAAGAGATGTTCTTTTCGGTGCCTGGGGGGGGAGCTTGTTTTGTCATAGGTAGCTCTTATCGTTGATAGGGGAATAGTAGAACGCAGCCGGCAGACCGGCTGAAATCCCAAATTCAAAATCCCAAATTCCAAACAAATTCAAAATCTCAAATTCCAAATTCAAAACAACTTCGACAACTCAGACCGTAGATCTACTATCGCCTGTACTCATTGGCTATTTTCTCCTGGCTCGACAAAGATCAAAGTCCGATTCTGGGGGCGAAAGATCTTTTGGGCAGCTTGCAGAATTTCGTCCTCGGTGACGGCCAGGTAACGATCCAGTTCGTGGTTGATCCTCTTGGGGTCGTCCAAAAAAAGAGCGTAGTGAGCCAGGAGCTCTCCGATTCGAGCTATTTTGGCCATTCGCTCTACAAAGTGGAAGGCGATCTGATTTTTCGCTTTCTCGATCTCCTGAGCTGAAATCTTTTCTTCCTGAACCCTTTTTAACTCCTGGTCTACGGCCGTTAAGACCTGATCAACATCGACGGCACTCTGAACCTGGAACCAGATAAAGAAGAGTTCCGGTCCCTTATACTGGTTCGGTCCTACCGAAAAACTGGTGACCCAGTTGTTGTGGTAGATGAGTTGCCGGTGAAGTCGCGAGGATTCTCCGTGAGAGAGAACAACTCCCAGCACCGACATGGCATAAAACTCCGGGGAACCCAGAGCGGGCATATGATAGCCGGCATAAACGGCGGGCAGGACTGCCAGTGGATCGGTCATCCTTTCGATTTTCTCGGTAACCTGTTCCGGTTCCTCCAAATCGGGCAGCTCAGGATGGGTTTGGTCGTTGAGGGCGCCAAAGTACTGCTCGACCTTCTTCAATGCCGTTCCCTCATCACCCGTATCTCCTGAGAGTACCAGGGTCGCATTTCCGGGTCCGTAATAGGTCTGATGAAACCTTGCCGCGTCCTCCAAGGTGGAGTTTTCCAGATCCTCCACGGCGCCGATGACGGAATGGGCGTAGGACCAGTTTTCGTAAGCCAGCTCCTCAAATCTCAAGGTAGCCAGTCCGTAGGGCCGATTGTCATAACTTTGCTTCTTTTCTTCAATGACCGTTTGAAGCTGATTCTTGAAGTTTTCTTCCGTTACTTTCAACGATCTCATCCGGTCCGACTCGAGCCATAATGCCAACTCCAGATAGTGAGAGGGTACCGTCTCGTAATAGTTCGTCCTGTCCTTACTAGTTGTGGCGTTCCAACGGCCTCCGGCGTTGTCGATATAACTACCGTGCTCGTTTTTGGCCACATTTTCTGACCCTTGAAACATCATATGCTCGAATAGATGGGCGAATCCGGAAAGACCCGGTGTCTCGTAACTGGATCCCACCCGATAGTGAATGCTCAAATGAACCAGGGGAACTCGAGTGTCTCGATACAACAGGACCTGCAGTCCGTTGTGCAGTCGATGTTCTTCAAATTCTATTTGG
>CBDUTA010000412.1:0-3027 GCA_965369785.1 uncultured bacterium | reverse complement strand
AGGCGAAGCCGCTCATGTTGGGAGATATGCTGACCGAGACTGTCGAGAAGGAGGGAATCAAGGCCGCCGTCGCCCGATACCGGGAACTCCGGGAGAAATATTATGGAGGATTTGCCTATGATTTTAGTCCAGGGATGCTTACGGGCCTGGGCGAGCGCCTCGCACAAGGCAAGAACTTTGATGCCGCTCTCGCTATCCTGCAACTCGAGATCGAAATGAACGGTGAGTCGGCGTCGATCTACTTCACTCTGGGTGGGGTCCAAGCAGGCGCCGGCATGCAGGAGGAGGCCCTTAAGACCTACGAGAAGGGCTTGGAGATTGCTCCCGAGGGCTGGAAACCATTTTTCCGACAGCAGATCGAACGCTTGCGTAACCCGTGATGCGTAATTTCTCCTCCTCCGCCTGAACTTCCTGGAGCCGGGTTATCCGACGAAGCTGAGGGAAATTGGTAGCTTCGGCAGTCGCCTAGTTGGGCGGTCGTGCGGAGGCCTGTTTCTGAAGGAATTCCACCAATTGTTTCTGTTGTTTGACAACTTGTTTTTTCAAGGGGTGCTTCGGGAATTGGGTAAGAAGTTCATCGAGTTCTTTCAATGCCAAGTTGTAGTTCTTGGTTTGAATGGCCGTGTTGGACAGGAGTAAGTGGGTGGAAGCGTTGCTTGCCTGCAACCGGTGGGCTTCGAGTGCATGTTTGTGAGCGAGCGCAAATGCTTGAGCACTAAGGAACAGTTGGGCCATTTCGGCGTGGGGCTGCCAGGCAGTCTCGTCCTTGGTCAGGGCGATTCTGAAAGACGAAAGTGCTCCGGAGGGGTCGCCAGTTTTCTTACGAAGGATTCCCTGGAGGGTGTAGGTTTCCGCGTTCTCCTTATCCAAGGTAAGAGCCTGATTCAGGCTTTCTTCGGCCTCTGCCGTCTTTCCGATTTGGAGATAGGCCAGACCAAGCTGGACAAACGCGATTGCGTAGCAGGGATGCTCCATAGTAGCTTTCCGAAAATGCTTAATGGCTTTTTTGGGGCGGTTCTTTTCGTGCAATTCTTTCCAGCCTCTCTGAAACGCCTTGAAGGCGTTCGGAGGAATATTTGAGGGTGCAATGAGGATAGCAGTCGGGTTGGCTTCGTTGAGGGAGTGGAGAACCAGTTCGACTCCATTATAGTCTCCCATCGTCATTTCGAAATTCATTACTGCATCCCGGTAGCCGTCCGCGGTCGCACGGATTTCGTAGATACCTACAGGCACGGGGGGAAAGGAGAACCGTCCGTTGGTATCCGACAGGGTACTCAAATTGACGTAGGATGCTGTCCCCCCAGCGGAGTGCAAAGTTACTTTGATATAGGAGGCAAATTTGTAGTTTTTTCCGTACAGGAGACGTCCGCTCAGGGATCCGCCGCGGGCGTCAATTCCTGTTTGCTGGGTTGGGCGGGGTGGACTTTGGGCCAGCATGGATAAAGACAGGAAACAAATATTCATGCCAAGAAAAATAATGCGCAAAGTCTGCATTGCAGGTCCTCCAGCAAAAGCGTTGTAACTTTCTACCATTTTGACTGGGGAGATTGCAACAGAAGCAATGTTGTTGGTGAGCCCGGCTTGGGCAAGCACGGGCCAAACGGGCAAGGCACTGAAAGGGAAGGGGTTTTGACTGGCCAGTAACCGCTCTATGGTGCTTAGAGTGCTGCTCTGATTAGGTAGCGGCAGGGGAATACTAAGAGAATGGGCATGAGTCCCCCAGATCCAACCTCCCGTTCGAGGGTTCAATCCTGGCATTAGAACTGGACCGAACTTTTAGGGGGTCAGGTCATGCTGGTCTTGAGGGTGGTGGGGTTGGACAAGGTAATGCCCCCAGCGGTCGCCCAAGTCGGCAAGGGTGATGCCGCGCTCAACCATTATGCGGTCAAGCCGGTAACGAATGGATATTCCGAAAACTCCTCAGACGGTCAGTTGCATGTCTTCTTTCATTTGGGTTCCGAGCCGAAAGACCTCCGAGAGAACCAGGACGATCAGCCCCAGCAGTATCAGTAAGACATCCGGATTGAACTCGGGCCGGATCGTGAGGCCGGTCGTGCGGAAGTGCCAAGCGACGTCCACTGAATAGCCGAACACGATGGAGGCGCGGGCCAGCTCACCAACAATGATCGCCAAGCCGATAAAGCGGACGCGGTGAGCGTTGGCCGCGACGAACGGGTCGCCCTGTTTGAGTGTCTGAAAAATTTCTCGCAGCATCGCCAGCACCAGCAGCACAACTCCCAAGAGGACATAGGCGAAGCCGAGGCTGACCAGCATCCGGGTGTTGCTTACCCCGTGGATTTCGACCTTTCCTTTTGCCTCGTGAATGGGCGCTTCGTCAATTCCGAGCGAATCGGAAGAGAGTAGATAGACCTCGGGGTCGAGCTCGAAAAAGATTTCCGGGTTCTGGGTCAGGTCATCCGAGTCCACCAGCGGGATGAGAACGGTGACCGCAACCAGCAGGACGCCGGCAAAGACTGACAGGTAAAAGAGAACATCAAGGATTCGTTTAATAACCGAAGAAAGAGATCTCGGGCCAAGCTTCTTCATATCTGCTCCTTTTGGAGCCCCCATCTCTTATTGATAAACAATATATTATTATCGAAAAACAGTCTACTCGGGAAGGCCAGTGGTGGCGGTCTCGTAAACCCTTTTCGTCACCTCAAAGAAAGGTGCTACAAAATGCGCTACAATCCCTCGCGCTTGAGTTGCGCAGCGTTGCCGCCCAACCACCCACCGCATGAACTTCCCGAAGCGGTCTTCGAGTTGACTTGCTGGTGGGCGCAGGCTTACTCGTAGCGCAGAGCGACCATCGGGTCCACCCTCATCGCCCGCCGCGCGGGGATGTAGCAAGCCAGCGCCGCAATGCTGGCGAACAGCAGGGTGACTCCTCCGAAGATGAGCGGTTCGTTGTAGGTGAAGATGGAGGAAATCTGGCTGTTCAAAAGCCGTCCGAAGCCGTAACCTCCCATCAGTCCGAGCAGGAGGCCGATGTTCACCAGAAACATTCCCTGGCCTACGATCAGCCGC
>CBDUTA010000411.1:0-3038 GCA_965369785.1 uncultured bacterium | reverse complement strand
ATAGCGAGGAGCATGAAACTGAATCCGAGGGGGGAGTTTCAAAGCAGACTTGAGTCTTTCATACTCTTGTTCATAGCTTGAAAGACGTGGGAAGCGCTCCCGATAGAGCACTTCGAAGGCCTTGGCGAAACGGTCTGAAAGAGACAAACGTTGGTCCTCCTCAATTGCGGCAGCTCCGCTTTGTTGCCACAGTATCGGGGCAGAAACCCTGATACCGGGTCCCGATGAAGTCACAGCCGTTAAATCTCGTAGTTCATCAAGCACAACGAACAGCCGCTTTTGCTTATTTTTGCCCAGACGAAACTTTGAGGCTAGGGCTTGAAAAAACTTCTGCTCGTCACTTTTCCAGCTCAACAACTTCAGGGCAATGTCAGGTTCCAGCGGATCAAGAACCGCTCGTTTCAATGGTTCGGGTAGTCGCGCCAGACTCAAATATTGCTGGAGATGAAACCGATCTGCCCGAATGTCGCATAGCGGCATGAAGTCATCCATCAAAACCTGATCACTGAGACCGAACTCATCCCTCAACTTCAAAAGGAGGTGAGCCTTCTCGAGGAGATGCAAAGGACGGGTGACCAGGTTGTCCTTCAGAGCCTGAACAAACAGGGTCAGCTGACTCCCTTCTTTTCTCACGATGCACGGAATCTCTTGAAGTCCTAACTCTCGGGCTACCTCAAATCTGCGGAACCCGATGATGATTCTGAATCGCCCCGCTTCTGCGGGTTGGACGTGAAGAGGAGAGAGAATGCCACTTTCCCGGACCGACCGCATGAGTGGATCCAGCGGAAACCAAGGAAGAGAAATGGCAAAAAGTCGATCCTGAGGATCGATCCGGTCGGATTGAATTGCTTTGAGATTGCCATGAAGCTTCTGGGTCATAGAAAAAGAGTCCTCTTTCTTCAGCAACCTTACCCTGGGAAAATCATCTGACCTATTACTAACACGATCTGGTGGAATAGCAATATTCCGGAAATTATTTACCCGTGATGATTGATCGCATGAGTAAAGTATGGTACCGTCCCTCGATCTTCTTTGTGGTTTACGCCTCGCGCGTCAGTCGCAGGGGACAACATCCAAGAAAACACTTTGGAGGAGGTCAAGTATAGTAATGAGCGCCCGATCACTTTGGAAGAATGTTTTTACCCCCCTTTTGGTCCTGGCTGTTGCCCAGACTATTGTCGTGGCCCAGTACACAACTCAAGAGTATGCAGCCTACGAGACTGCCATCAATGCTGATCCAACCAGGAGAGAAGGCGCTATTATTGAGTTCATCGAGACCAATCCAAGATCAACATTGGTCGAGTATGCGGTTGGGAGTTTTCTCCAGTTAATGCAGGAATATCAAAACCAAGGACAGGCGCGGAAGGTTTTCGATGCAGGTGAAAAGCTTCTTGGTCTGAAACCCGATGAGCTGAACACACTATATATGACAGCGATCGCAGCTTACCAGTTACAGCAGTTCAACGCAGCGACCACATACGGCGAGAAAGTCTACGTCGAGAAACCTAATGCTGGTCTTGCATTCGTCCTGGCCAGCTCTTATGGACAGTTGAAGAACGAAGAGAAGCAACTGGAATACGGGAAAAAAGCCTGCTCTGAACTTGCCCCCAAGGATTGCTATCAGATCCTGAGTGCCCTCGCCAAGATTTATGCGGGCCGAAAGGAGTGGGTAAAAGCATCAGAATATGCGGCGCTGGCCGCTGAAGGGTTTGACGCTGCCGAAAGACCTCCCCAGACGCCCGAGTCCCAATGGAACGATTATCTCAACACGGAAAGAGCTGCCGCCTACACAATCGTTGGTCGAGAGGCCGCTGAACGTAAGAGCTGGGCCGCAGCAATTTCAAGCTACGGGAAAGTATTGAGAATATCTAAAGATCCGGCTCTTCACGGTGAAGCGTACTACTACACTGGAATGGGTCAATGGGAGCAGCAGCAGATGGACTCGGCCATGGAGGCATTTGCCAAGGGCTCGGTACAGCGAGGTGCACCCCACGCCAAGCACTGCCGACAGTACTTGGAGACGCTGTACAAGTCGAGCCATAATGGCTCATTGGCCGGTCTTGAAGAGCTTATTGCGCGCGTGACCCGCTAAGTCGCACTTCTCACACCCAATCTACTACGTCAACGAATTCAAACTCGTCTGCGACGTTGCACGAACCAAATGAGCGGCACATTCTTTACAGAGCCGCAGGCTTTAGCCGCGGGCCCGAGGGCTAAAGCCCACGGCTCTGACTGCGCCTGATCATGAGGGGTGCCATCATCCTGACCAACGGCTTGCCCCTACCTCGCTTCGCGACGAGAACCTATGAATAATCCGGGTTCATAGCGCCCCATAGATCCCTTTCTACCCCTCCTTTTCTCCTGTCGTCCTTTCATGTTATCGTCAGGGCCCAACTCCATGCAGGCTTTAGAAAAAGACTACTTATCCCATTTGAACGAAGATCAGAAACTTGCCGTGACCCAGGCCGAAGGCCCCATGCTTGTTCTGGCAGGAGCGGGAAGCGGAAAAACCCGAACCATTACCTACAAAATCGCCTATCTGATTGATCAGGGAATCTGCCGACCTGAACAGATCCTGGCGGTGACCTTCACCAACAAAGCCGCCGAAGAGATGCGAAATCGGGTCGAAAAACTGCTGACCCATCTGGAGGCTTCGCCTCTCGTTTCTACATTTCACTCCTTCGGTGTCCGAGTACTGCGGCGCGACGCCGACCTGATCGACTATGGCAAAGACTTTACCATCTGCGACAGGGATGATCAGAAGAGAGTCCTCAAAACAGTCTACGAAGAACTCCATTTCACTGACAGCCAGCTACCGATGCGTCAGACTCTGGCAGCCATCAGTCGAGCCAAGAGCAACAACTGGGCTCCCGAGGAGTACGCCAACAAGTCACGCGATCTGGCCAGCCAGGAAATCTCTCTTATCTACCGCGCCTATGAGCGCTTTCTCAAGGGCTCCAACGCCATGGACTTTGACGACCTACTTCTTCTGACCGTGCGGTTGTTGACCAGGAACCCTGAGGTGCGACAGCGATACG
>CBDUTA010000410.1:0-3040 GCA_965369785.1 uncultured bacterium | reverse complement strand
ATCGCTGTGTCTAGGACGAAACTCAGGGTCTCCTTTATCGAGTATCTCAATTCCGTACCCCTGGGCTGGGGCTTTCTCAACGGCCCCTATCAGGACGCTTTTGACATCCTCTTTGACGTCCCTTCTCAATGCGCCAGACACCTGTCCACGGGGGAGGCTGACATCGGATTGATTCCGGTGATTGAATATCAAAGGATCCCGGGATTATCGGTGCTTCCCGACATCTCCATCGCTTCCAAGCGGGAGGCGAAGAGTGTCTTGTTTGTCAGCAAGAAACCTCTTACGAAAGTCTCCAGCGTCGCTGTCGACAGCTCGAGCCGTACCTCAGTGGCCCTTCTCAAGATCCTTCTGGGGAAATTCCACGGTCTGGACTCGGTGACTTATCATGAGACATCCCCTGATCCCGAACGGATGCTCGAGTTCCACGACGCGGCATTAATTATTGGAAATAAGGCACTTCAGGTGCGCAGAGATTCCCTGAATGTTTACGATTTGGCAGCCGAGTGGAATCGCTTCACCGGCCTGCCCTTTGTGTTTGCCGTCTGGGCTGTCCGATCGGCGGCCGATCTGGGAGAACAAACACAAATCTTCTATCAATCCAGGGAGCAGGGACTCAAGGAAATCGATTCGATCGCCTCGGTCTATTCCAAGAAACTTGGGGTTGAAGCTGGAGAAATACGCCAATACATCCTGGAAAACTTGAATTACTCCCTCGATCAAGACAATCTGCGGGGCTTACAAACTTTCTTCGATATCTCCGCAGAACTTGGGCTGACTACCTCTGCTCGACCCTTGCAGTTCTACCCGGTCGAGTAGGCTGCCGCTGGAACTTAACCCGTATTTCTCACACCTACTCGTCACGAAGCGGCGGAAGGGCCGGCCTGAGTGCGTTACGCCACGCGCGACCGAGGCCCCCGCAAACGTACTGTAGGGTACGTTGAGGAGGCCGGGGGCACCCGCTTGCGGGTCGTGCAACACAGTCAGGCCGGATCATTGCGCCGATGCAGTAGAGGGGGTGTGAGAAGTGCGGGTTCAGACAGACCTTCTCTCCAATCAACTCAGCGGGTTCTTCGCGGATGAAGTCGGGTGACCGAGCACATGATTGGACCAACGCCAAGCACTTAGCCCTGCCCGTGATCGTCAGATCCGTTGCATGGGTCCAGGTCAAGGCCCAACAGGACTTTCTTGTCATCGGACAGATCGCCGATGATCCGCCTGATGGGTCTGGGCGATGCCTTGATCAGAGTCGGCGTGGCCAGGATTGCATCATCTTCAGCCATTTGTGGGTTCTCCAGAACGTCGATGATTTCCAGGTCGGCTTCCAATCCCTTGACGATCTGGCGTAAATGGACGATCGCCTGCTGGGATCTTGACGTCTGTCCTGTAACATAAAGTTTAAGAGAGAGTTTACTCACGCATTGGATTAGCTCATGAATCAAGGGCCCAGTCAGTGACCGTTATCACCTAAAACGGATAACTCTCTCTTCGTTCAAGCTCCCTCGTCTTTACATCAATGGTCTACTTCTTCAGCAAACAGCTTGTGAATTGTCCGGACTAACCGTTCGAGTGAGCCACTGACTCGCCCCTTCGTCGCTTCGTGACAAGAATCTTAGTGATGACCGTCACTGAGTAATCTGAAAAACAATGAGAAAGTATCTGCCAGGCCCCAAATAGAGGGTGAGCCTTTATCAGGTTGTGCGAGTGGGGCCTGAATCCATCTCTAAAGCTTCTGCAGATGAGAGAGAAACAACAACTCAGTGAGTCTACCTTTCACAGCATCGCCCACACGACGACCAATGGCATCGTGATCGTGGACCAGGACGGTCATGTACGCTTTGCCAACCCGAGTGCGGAAGAGCTGTTTGGCCGCAAAGCAGGGCAACTCTTGGGTGCGCCTTTTGGCCTCCCTCTGGTGAGCGGAGAATCGACACACATCGACATTCCCCGTAGTTCTGGAAAACCTGGAGTAGCGGAGATGCGCCTGAGTGAAATCGAGTGGGAGGGCAAAGTGGCCTACCTGGCAATGCTGCGCGACCTGACTGAGCTGCATGACCTTTTGGCAGGTAAGAGGCGGAGGACCGAGGATCTCCGCAGGGCGGATCAAGTTAAAGATGACTTCATCGCCAACGTTTCCCATGAACTCCGCACCCCTTTGGCCACGATCTCCAACGTCCTTTCCAATGCTCTGGCAGGTGTATGGGGGAATCTCAGTCCTGAGGCGAGAGACGGGCTTCTTATCGGTCAGACCAATGCCAAGCGTCTGGGCAACATTGTTAACAACATGCTGGATGTTTCTACGATTAGAGCCGGGAGGGTTGTTCTGGAGAGATCGCTTGTTGACATCTCTCTGCTCATTCGTTCGGTCATCGAATCTTGCCACCTTAAGGCGACTGAGCGGGGACTCTCCCTCATTTGGGATCAAGACATCAAGCAAGAAGAACAGGAAGTATTCTGTGATCCGGATAAAGTGGTCCAAATCCTGAACAATCTTGTAGGGAATGCGCTCAAATTCACGAACACCGGCGGCACGGTTTCGGTAGTGGTCAAGAACGGCCCCGATGATCTCCAAATTAGCGTTGCTGATACGGGGCTGGGTATTGCTGAAGAAGAGCTTCAGGTTATTTTTGATCGATTCCAACAACTGGACCGATCGTATGGTGGTGGAGAAAAGGGAACCGGCTTAGGTCTGGCGATTGCCAAAGAGTTGGTGGAACTTCATAGGGGCAAAATATGGGTGGAAAGCAAATTGGGCAAAGGCACCACCTTTACCTTCACACTTCCAAAAGAGTGCCGACAACCCGACAGCTCCCCTTCTTTTCTGGTTTTCACCCTGAAGGTCGCTAATTTTGAGAACATGAAAGAGAGACTCGGTCCCGACCAGGCAAAAAGGGTCGTTGAACGAGTGGCGGAAAGGATAAGAACGGGATTCAGAAGCCAGGACATTGTGTTGGCAAACGATAACCTGGGAAAGATGGCCGTTTTACTTCCCGGCACCCAGGAAAGAGATGCCCATCCTCTTGAAAAGCGAATTCTGGAAAAG
>CBDUTA010000409.1:0-3041 GCA_965369785.1 uncultured bacterium | reverse complement strand
ATTCAAACCCGGGGGCCTACCCCCCCCGGTGGGGCCCCCCGCCGCCCCCCCACACCCCCTTAATCCACACCTTTTTGGGGGCCGCCGCCCCCCCCCCCGGGCCCGTGGGCTGAAGCCCACGGCTCTGTTCGGTCCTCGTTACTCTGTCGGAGCCGCAGGCTAAAGCCTGCGGGCCACTTTCAACCCTCTCGGGCCGCTCTGGCGTCATCGATAGCCAAAACAGATGTCAGACAGCTCTGTCACCTTCGCACGAACGCACGACAGCCGGGATTATTCATAGTCTGTCGTCGCGAAGCGGCGGAAGCGCCGGCCGGAGTGCGTTGCGCCACGTCGCGAACCGAGAGCCCCGCAGGCGTACTCGTGCAGTACGCCGAGGACATCGAGGGAGGGGCACCCGCTTGCGGGTCGCGCAGTCGGGACGGATGATCCCGACGCTGCAGCAGACAGTTTATGAATAGTTCCGGCTACGGCAGGTAGTCGTCAAAAACTGCGGTTTGCTGCTCGGAGGAGCCCTTCTCCATAACGCGAACGTTGACCCTCCAATTGCCTGCCATGCCTAAAACGGCCTCGGTTCGATAGGACCCGTCCTCCTGGAGGGTGGCTTCGAGCCGCTGCCAGGGCATATCCATGTCGGTCATCATCACATCCAGGAGAACGTCTTCCAGATCGACCGAGTTTCCTTCCTGGTCTCTGATCAGAATCTGGACTTGGTTGTGTCCGATCTGGTTGGGTTCGATTTTCAAGGTGATGTCAAAGTCGGTCCTGTTGGAGACCAGAGAGGGTCCTCCGGAGGTGGCCGTGGCTGCCGGAGACAGGTTGGTCAAAACCGTTACCACCAACAAGATGAACACACCCAGGACCACCTCAGCCTGAACCAGAGGACGAAAACGCTGTAACACTCCAAAGGTGGCTTCCAGAGCTTTCTCTCCTTGTTCGATGAGACTCTTTCCCAGCTGGGGCTTGATCACCAGAAGGTTCACTGCTCCGATGGCCAGGAGAGGAAGGAACAGGAGGATCTTGGTCAGAAGCGCCCAGCCGTACCAGGTGGTCACAAATGCGGACCAGGAGGGGATATGAATCCAGGTGGTATAGGCACCCGTGAGCACGATGGTCAAGACACAGAACTGCGCTATCCGAGAAAAGCGGGGAATCACCTCACCCAGCAATTGGGCCCGCAGGGGCGGCTCGGCCGCCGAGAGCGATCGCATCAACAGCACCAAATAGATCAGTCCACCCACCCAAATGGAGGTAGCCATGAGATGAAGCACATCGCTGCCCAAAGCGACAACTCTCCATTCAGTGACCGCTGCGGCGTGTCCTGAATTGGAAACCGTAAAAAAGAGAACTGCACCCAGTGCCGTTCCCAGGTACAGTAAAAGCGCGCTTTTTGAAACATCCTGGGGAGCCGTCCAGAGGCTCCGATACAGCCAAAACAGAATTCCGGAAACCAGGGTGATCACGGCTCCAAGAGCCCACATCCGCCCGTACTGACTGGAGGAGATCACGGCCGTCAGGATATCCCCGTTTACGGCTCCGAGCAGCGGAGTGTCGGCCATGGCTGCAGCCTTGAACAGTAAATTGAAAAGAGCCGTCACCATCAGTGCTACCCAACTCCACAGGAAAAAACGAAGAAAGGGTTTCCGCAGGGCAGTCAGAACTTCGGCCGGGATCTCCAACTCGGGGTGCTTGATGACGGGCACCAGGATGAGGGCGCCGAAGGTAAATCCTCCCACGAAGACCATCAGGGTTAGAAAGTAGAGCCACCGGGTGAGGGCCATGGAAAAGCTTGGCCAGTTTTCCCCCTCGTCGGACTGACCTGCAACCATCCCTGAAGCCTGAAATTCCTCTCCTACCGAAAAACCGAAGTTACCCCCAATTTGATGGCCGTCCGAGGAAGTGGCTCGCCAGGAGATGGTGTAAATCCCGTTGGGAACGTTGTCCTTAAGTGCTACTGACAGTTCACGCCGGTTCCGGGACAGAGTGGCTTGCCCACTGTGCACAGGTAACCCATTGCGGTTGAGTACCTTCACGCCATTAAAAATATCCTCGATCCCTTCATTGAAATGTAGCTCCACCCTTGGGGGGGCCTGCTCCAGACGCGAATTCGCCGGGGGTACCGTGCTCAGCAAGGTGGCGTGACCCATTAATCCGGTCGTGATCCCCACCAGGATTATTCCGCTGATACCCTTTCGAACCCACGGTTTCACCGACGTCAAGAATAAATTTTTCATTTCAAGCTCCTTTGAGTGAAAAGCACCTGTCCCCACTTTTGGGGATCTTAGTGTCCAGGCAACTGCCCATTTAATTTCTGCTGATGATACCCACAGAGGAACCGTAAAGCAATCGAAAGCTGGTGCGCGTTCTTTCCAATCGACTCGTTTTATCTTATTCTTCTTTCCGTGAAACTTACCAAAACTTGTGGAGGACATAATGACTGAGAAAAGAATTGAAAAAGATTCGATGTGAGAGATGGAGGTTCCAGCCAATAGCTATTATGGTGCCCAAACCCAACGTGCTGTGCTGAACTTCCCTATAAGTGGTTTGCGTTTTCCTCGACCCTTTATTCGTGCCATGGGTCTGATCAAAAAGGCAGCTGCCCAGACTAATCTGGAGTTGGGCTCGTTGGAAGAAGGGCTGGCCGCCTCCATCACCCAGGCAGCCGATGAGGTGATTGAAGGTAAACTGGATGAGCAATTTGTGGTGGATATCTTTCAGACCGGTTCGGGTACTTCCACCAACATGAACACCAATGAAGTGATTGCCAATCGGGCCATCGAGATTAAGGGCGGAGAAATTGGGAACCGGGAAGTGCATCCCAACGACCACGTCAACATGGGGCAGTCCAGCAATGACGTGATTCCCACAGCCATTCACGTGGCAGCTCTGGAGGAGATCGATCAGACACTGATTCCAGCCCTCAAGCAGCTTCATGCCTCACTGGACGCCAAGGCCAAAGAGTTTGATCCGATCGTGAAAATTGGCCGCACCCACCTGCAGGACGCCGTTCCCATCCGTCTGGGACAGGAGTTTTCCGCTTACGC
>CBDUTA010000408.1:0-3049 GCA_965369785.1 uncultured bacterium | reverse complement strand
GGACAGCTCAACAGTTACAGCCGGTCGAGAGCTACGCGGTGATCGATGTTCTTACTGGTCTCCATAACCGTCATGGGTTGGACACCATGCTGACGCAGGAGATGCGACACAGCAAACAGGGTGGCTTGGCTCTTTCTTCACTGCTCTTTGAAATCGATAATTTCAAGAACTACAACGACTCCTATGGACTGCGAGGGGGTGACCGTGTTCTTTATACAATCGCACAAACTCTGCGAGAGGGTATGGGTGAGAAGGGATTGATCGCACGCTACGGTGGAGACCAGTTTCTGGTCCTGATGCCGGACACGGATGCCCGTACTGCCAAGGAGACTGGCGACCGCCTGCGTGGGAAGGCCTGCGAGGCCAAAATCTATCGATCGGACCGGCATCCTCTCCCTCCCGTTACCCTCTCCGGTGGTCTGGCTCAGATGAGTGAGGAGGATACGCCCGTGTCCTTGATCGCAGCAACCAAGTGGGCCCTTGATCAGGCAAAGAGAGGGGGAGGCGATCGGTTGTCTTTGGTAGACCGTCCCCGCTGACCCTAGCCCGGATGATGCATCAATTCTCCACTGCAGCGACGAGAACCTTTGCATCATCCACCTGAGAAAAAATCCCTGAAATCTGTATCCTCGCAATGGTAGTATGGAATAAGAACAGTCCAATGGGGTTTGCCCGGACTAAAAATTCATAGGAGTGAGATGAAAGCAAGGCTGGCGAAAAGTGCATTTGGCGTTGTCCTACTTCTCAATGGGATCCTACTTCTCAATGTGGGTTGCTCCTCGGCAACAAAGAACTTGGGTTCACTGGGTGACCCTCTGGAAAGAATTTCTGTTCAAAGAGCCCCGGCAGCCGGAGTATCCATCACCAGAACCAAAGAAGAAGACAGGTATGATTTCTATATCTCCTTACTCGATGAATCCGGGGAGCCTTCTCGAACCTATATCGTCAAGGGTTTCGGCGAACAGGCGAAGGCTCAGTTCTACGGGAATCTGAATTCTGTGATCATCAACGATAAGAGCTCAATCCTCTATGCATTAGTTGTCGATAAAGATATCGAATATCGAAGACATCTAGATGATCCGGAATAACTGAAACCCGTACGCCCATTTCAACTCTGACTCCTGTCTTGGAAGAATCCCGCTCTATGAACCCTGATGATGTCGTGGAGCGAAGCAAGCGAAAGGCTCTGGCCATGGAACTGGGTGAGGTGGGCATCCACTATCGCGGGGCTACGGGGGGAATGGAGGACCTCTTTGACATTTCCCAGGGAGAAAGGTTCACGCTTCTACGCCCGGTTTATGCATAGGTTCTTGTCACGAAGGTGTGAAAGCGTCGGCCTGAGTGCGTTGCGCCACGCGCGACGGAGGACCCCGCAAACGTACTGTAGGGTACGTTGAGGAGGCCGGGGGCACCCGCTTGCGGGTCGCGCAACGCTGACAGGACGGATGATTTCGCCGCTGCAGTAGAGAATTTATGCATAATCCGGGTTATGCCTCCTGCCCCAAGATCCGACTTCTGAGAATCGAGAGGGGGCACTAATTGAGAGGGTTCTTCAGGCACTCAACCAACAGCATCCCGACCTCAGTCTCCTGGAAACACCCCGCGATTTGCCCGAAGAGTAATTGGCGTTAATCACTTTCGGCCTATGAACAAGGGGGAGCATCGAGCTCCGGCCTCCCGATCTCCCCGCGGGTACCACACCAGGAGTGGCCCAGCACGATCTCCCCTTCTACCGGTGGGGTGAAATTCCGGCCGCTCTCCCGGGTGTTCAGCACATCGTAAAAGTCCAGGCGTATTCGCTCCGGATTCACCTCCAGGACGGAAAAGCCAAAGTGTCTGGAAAAGTGCCGTTGGCGGAGAAAGCGATCTTTGGGGGGGCGATTCCGCCCCGTGATCCTGCTGGCGGCACCCTGTATCACCTGCTCAAACCCTGGGGCCGTGAGGTGCTCCTGGTGATGGGCGTGGCCGGCAAGATAGACATGGACGTCACATTCAAGAAGGAGCGGCTCCTCGACAAGCGACCGGGTGCGCTGCTCGTTGGCGTCCCCCCGATGATGTCCACTGTTGTAAACGGGCTGATGCCCGAAGACAACTTTCCATCGGTTGGGATTGCTCTCATCACACAGGATCCGCTTGGCAGAGGCGATCTGAAGACCATTGAGATCCCTTCGCTCGTCGGTGTCGGTATGCAACCCGTAAACCTGTATCCAATCCGGCAGTAGCGGGACCTCGTAGTGAAGGGCCGGCATCCTCCAGAGATTGCTGAACTCCGAGTAGGTGAGCATCGATCCCAGTGCGTTCCTGCGATAGTCATGATTACCGGCCACCGCCCAGAAGTGAAATCCAGTGAACTCACTGAAGCTCCGGTAGGGAGCCTCGAACTTTCGGTCGAACTGTTGAAGGATTTCCCGATAGCTGGCCTCAGCGTCAGACCGCGCCCTGACCTCGATACCGTCGTCATAGATGTTGTCACCCAGCATGAGTGCCAAGTCACAACCTCTCTGGCGGCAAACCTCGTACATGGCCTGACCCACCCGGTATTGGCCGGCCCTGCCGGTTCCGCTATCACCCAGGACCAGGATGACCAGCTCATTCCGATCCCTCAGGTCTGTGACATCAAAAGGCCAGCCGGGCAGGCTGGCTCCCAGGGAAGCCGAGAGAAACAGTAAAACGATGGCCACAGAGTGAGCTGTCTTGCTGCCCATGGTTTGATTCCCGCTGCCTTTCTGCTTCCTGTCGTGATCGCACGACCATTCAGCCGGGTCGGGGGGGGCATTTTGGCGTAAGAACACCTGAGGGAAGCGCCGCGATTATAGCATGAGACCGCACCTCTGGATTTTCGGTGGCTAATAAACAGGAGATCAAGGGTGAAGGAAACCGCACATTCTGCACCCTGGCCCCAAAGGACCCTTTTTAGGGCATGGACTGATTTACCTTAAACGATTGATAAATAAGGAGATATATTGGTGGAGGTAGACGGACTCGAACCGACGACTGACCTGCCCCCACGAACGAGTCTACCTTCTAAGTTAGACTTGGGACCACTTGA
>CBDUTA010000407.1:0-3052 GCA_965369785.1 uncultured bacterium | reverse complement strand
AAGAACCACCAGATGGTCGCCTCATCCGGGATCACATTGGGTTGGACTCCTCCCGAGGTGATGACCCGGTGGCTTCGGTGAGTCGGCTCGAGGTGCTCCCGAAATTTATCGAATCCGAAATCCATGAGCTCTGCGGCGTCCAGGGCGTCACGGCCCCTCCAGGGAGCCGTGGCACTGTGAGCGCTTTCTCCTTTGAAGGTAAACTCTGCGGAAATCAGGGCGTACTGCCGAAGACCATATTGAGTTGAAAAGCGACTCCCGATATGTGGGTGAAAGACAATGTCGACGTCGTCAAAGTAGCCGTCTCGAACCAGATAAGGTCGGCTGAGAAGTTGTTCCTCTGCGGGGGGCCCGACGATCTTCAGGGTTCCCTCCAGCTTGAATTCCTCCATGGTTTTCTTGACGGCGAAGGCCGCCCCGATCATGACCGCTGCATTGACGTTGTGTCCCTCGGCATGGCCCGGAGCCCCTTCAACCAGAGGGCGGTGCTCGGTGACCTCGGGAGTCTGGGAGTTCCCCGGAGTAGAATCAAACTCGGTGTGAATGGCGATCACCGGTTTGCCGGAACCATAAACGGCCATGAATGCGGGGGGCATGCCGGAAAGGGCCCTCTCGATGGTGAAACCCTCTTCTTCCAGGATCTCTGTCATGAGCTTGCTGCTCTCGATTTCCTGCATCCCCAGTTCGGCGAAGTAGAAGATGTTATCGCCAAGCAGAGCAATGGCTTCTCTATTTCGTTCCACCACCTCCAGGACGAAGTCCTTTTCTTGAGGTGCGGTCTGGGAAAAACCCATGGACGATGTTTGGGAAAAGATGGCCAGAAGACAAAGAATGCGTATTGGAGTCATGTTAAGTGCCTCGTTTATTGCGCAGTTTATCCTAGAGCAAGCCAATCGGCTAGCGGCTTCCGGATTGACAACCTAGCTGAATTGTGAGATTCACAGACACTTGTAAATAAAGGTTCAGATCTCAGGGTTAGGAGAAAAACATGGGTTGGCAGGATCTAGAAGACATCAAGCAGCAATTGACGCCTGCTGAGATTCGGTTTGAGGAGGCAAGGCGAAGCATTGGAGTGGGACTGGGACCCCTTGCCTTCCTGGTGATTGCCTTCCTGTTGCCGCCCCTTCCGGATGTCACCTCTCTGGGGATGAGGACTCTGGGGATTTTTGCCTGGGTGGTGATCTGGTGGATCACTGAAGCGATTCCCATCCCGATGTCCGGACTCTTGGGTCTTGCACTGCTGGCAATGTGCGGTGTTTTTCCTGTGACCCGGGCTTTTTCCTCCATGGGGCACTGGGTTATCCTCTTCTTGCTGGGCGCTTTTATCATCGCCCACGCCATGACCGTCAGTGGGCTCAACCGCAGGTTTGCCTATCGGATGATCTCTTTCGAGTTCATCGGAGGTAATTCCTGGCGGCTGATGGTCATGTTTCTGGTAGCGGTAGCGATGCTCAGCTCGATCGCCTCTGATACGGTCTCGACGGTCATCTTTATGGCCATCGGCATGGGTCTGCTCAGAGCCTTGAATATCTCACCGGGAAGTCGCTATGGTGAGATGCTGATACTCTCCGTCGCCTGGGCGGCTCTGTATGGAGGTATGATCACACCGGCGGGTTCTCCGCCCAATCTCATAGGAATCGGCCTGGTCAGTGACTCTCTGGATTATCAAATCGGCTTTGCCCGCTGGGTGGTGGTCGGCCTTCCCATGGCAGTCTTAGGGATCCTGGTCATGTTGACTGTGATCCGATTCAGTTTGAAGGACGAGTTCGGAAAGATCAATATTGACCCCGAGATTGTCCGAAAAGAACGTGAAGAACAGGGTCCTATGACCCGGGGGGAGAAAATTGCCGGCTTGGGGATGGGTACCGCCATCACTCTCTGGCTGACTCCTGATCTTGTGAATGTCCTGTTAGGCAACACTCATTCCGTGAGCGTCTGGATTCGAGCCCACTTCGGGGGGCAGAATGTTGCCGTGGTGGCACTGCTTGTGGCCGCATTGATGTTTCTGATTCCAATCAACTGGAAGGAGAAAAAATTCCCTCTTACCTGGAATCAGGCAGCCGAAGGGGTTGAGTGGGGAACTCTGGCGCTGATTGCGGGAGCTCTGGGGATTGGAAGTGCTCTTGCCGATCCTACGGTCGGTTTGGGCAAATTCTTTGCATCTGCCCTGGGGGGCGTTGCCGGTCCTGGAACTTCTCCCTTTATTCCCCTCTTCGTGGTGGTTCTTTTCATGGTATTTATGACCAGTTTCATCTCCAATAACGCGGCCATCAGCATTGTGGCTCCTATTGTCATTTCCATCGGCTCCGCCCCAGGTTCCACCTTGAATCCCATAGCGGCCGTGATGGCAGCGGCCATGGCCGCCTCCATGTCCGTGATCCTTCCCTGCTCAACCCCTGCCACGGCAATCGTTTTTGGCAGCGGCTACGTCCGAATTCTGACCATGTTCAAACAGGGGATGATTCTGGCGCTCACAGGGGTTTTGATGGCCACTTTTGTTGCCTATGTCATTGCGGATTTGGTCTTCCCCTGGTCGCCGCCTCAATAAAGAAAGAGAGTAAAGTCATGCCAAAAGTAAACTTACCGCGTGTGCCTGTGGAAGAGAGAGACCATCGCTGGAAACAGATTCGGAAGGCCATGCAGGAAGACGATCTGGACGCACTGTTTGTCTGGGGAAGCAACCGTTCCTGGGGTGTGGGCCTGGCCAACCTCAGATACCTCACTCACATGGGATGTAGAGAGGGAGTGGCAATTTTTCCGCTGGAAGGAAATCCCAAGTGTTTTACCAGTAATCCGCATCATTTCCAGCCCTACAACTGGTTCGCTTCGGTGCAGGACTGGGTAGATGATATTGAGCCGATGACGGGAACGGAACCGATCGTGGAGGCTATGAACTCGATGGGACTCTCGGGAGCCAATATCGGCATCGTGGATCATGTGGGAGCCTTGAGTCACCATTCCCTGCCTTATTGGCCCTTCAAGAGGATTCAGGATGCAATGCCCAGAGCCCGTTTCCTGGATGCCACTGAGATCTTGGAGAAGATTCGTATGA
>CBDUTA010000406.1:0-3053 GCA_965369785.1 uncultured bacterium | reverse complement strand
GGCCTCCTGATACATCACACAGAGTTATAGGAGATCCGCCTGCTAGTGAAATCTTCATCAGCTTGCCCTGCTGAAAAAACCCTATAGACTCGCCATCCGGTGAGAAGAACATACTGCCGTCAGCACCCTCAGTCCCAGGGATCGGTCTGTCCACAAAATCCTCCAGGGAGTGCAAGTAGAGTTGGCTCCCTCTCTCTGTGTTGACCCGATAGACAAGATGCTTTCCATCCGGTGAAATTGCCACTTCGTTGCTAGGACTAGCCGATAAACGTGCGGGGGAAGTCGTAATCAAGAATTTATTCACCCGTTGTTGTGTATCTAGGGAGGATTGCATCAAAATCCAGGTAATGAGAACAGCAATGGTGGCTGTCACCACCACCACACCTACTGTTGTTATCCACCGCTGTCGTAAAGGCGGAACTATACTGGATACCCCAGTCGGCGAGGCCGTTGCAGGCTCGCTAAGTGCCAGCTTTACCTCAATTCGCACGTTAGCTATCCCATCGAGACGATCATTCAGGTCTTTTTGGAGACATCGACGAAGTAGACTACGAATGGTCCAAGGTGTGTTCTCTGGAAGCAGCTCCCACTTCGGCTCACTTTCCAAAACCTTAGCGATGGTTTCAGTGATCGTCTCACCCTCAAATGCCCTCTTACCCGTTAGTAACTCGTACAGTACGGCTCCAAAAGCAAAAATATCCGCCCTCTTATCCACAGGCTTACCCTTGGCCTGCTCAGGACTCATATAAGCCGCTGTCCCCAGAATCACCCCAGCCCTTGTCATCTCCTCGGTCAGGGTGGGAGATTGAGAAATGTCCGTAACCGGAGTCTCACTCTCAAACGCCTTGGCCAGACCAAAGTCCAGAACCTTGACCTTGCCTTCGGGAGTGACCTTCACATTGGCGGGTTTCAAATCTCTGTGGATGACGCCCTTCTCATGAGCCGCTTCCACTCCCTCCGCAATCTGGCGGCAGACTCCCAGAGCCTCCTCAACAGGCAGTGGGCCCTTGGCAACCTTCTCAGCCAGGGTCTGGCCCTCTACCAGCTCCAGGACCAGAAAGCGGACCCCGTCGGACTCTTCCAGACCATAGATAGCCGCTATATTGGGATGGTTCAAAGCCGCCAGTAGCTTGGCTTCCCTTTGAAATCTGCCTAAGCGCTCCGGATCCTGGGTGAATTGAGCGGGAAGGACCTTGATGGCCACTTCACGATCCAACTGAGTATCCCGGGCGCGATAGACTTCTCCCATTCCGCCTGCAGCGATAAAGGAGAGAATCTTGTACGAGCCCAACTGACTTCCAACCAGCGTCTGGGCCTCATCCCTGGCGAACCCTTCGGCGACCATCTCAACAGCAGGCTCCTCCAGAAAATCCTCGGCATCTTTGTGCGCTGCTAACAGGGTTTCCACCTTCCGGCGCAGGGCCTCATCCCCGCCACAGGCTTCATCCAGGTAGGTCGAACGCTCACCTTCCTGCCGCTCCAGAGCGGCGGCCACGATCCGGTCAATCTGCTGCCAGCGCTCAGGCTCCATTTGACTTCCCCTGGCTCAGCTCGCAGTGAAGCCAGGCCTTGGCCCGGTTCCACTCCCGGATCACCGTAATGCGAGAGACCTTCAGCACTTCTGCTGTTTCCTCCACACTCAGTCCCCCAAAAAAACGAAGTTCCACAATCCGGCTCTTTCTGGGATCCAGTTTTTCCAAAGCCTTCAGTGCATCTTCAATGGCCAGCAACTCCTGGCTCCGGTCTTGGGATACCGCTAGTGCTTCTTCCAGCGATACCGGCTGCGCCTCACCGCCTCCCTCCACCTGCGGTCGGCGGCGGGCATAATCCACCAGAATGTTTCTCATCAACCGTGCAGAGACGCCAAAGAAGTGAGCTCGGCTCTGCCAACTGACACTTTTCCAGTCAATGAGCCGCAGGTAGGTCTCGTTTACGAGGGCCGTGGTTTGCAGGAGGTGGCCGGCTCGCTCGTTGAGCATGTAATGTTTGGCCAACCCCCTCAATTCTGCCCGAACCAGTGGAACCAGCTCCTTTAGAGCCGACTCGCTCCCACCGTTCCAGGCTTGCAACAGCTGAGTAATGTGTTTCGACGACAGTGTAGCCATGGGTTCCCCTCCCAAAAGCAACTTGGTCGGCACTATAGCACATGTCCTTGCTTTCTATGTAGTTCCAGGAATTCACCCGAAAAAAAACCCTCAAATGATACTTCTTGGCCCCATGTTTCGCCCTACCTACGGAGGTAGAAAATCATGAGGAGACCATCTCATCTTATCGTTGGCCTATCGCTTTCTCTGACTCTCCTACTCAACAGCCCCGATACGCTGGGGGGCCAAACTTCAGCCAGCCAACCTGTTACCTCTTCCGGCAGAGAGTTCATGGTTCCCAAAAAGGAAGTGAACGGGAAACTGATTGGCCAGGAAGATGTTCTTATACAGGAAGTTGTCGTTGTTGACTCGGATCGCCGCTATCGGCGTCTGGATGTCGGAGTCAGCGGGACCGTTGATGGCTGGGTGGTCAAGGAAGGTTCCGCCTTCCACCGCCGACATTTCCGATCTGCACCCGAGTTCACTTTCATTCAACTCGGTTATGTTGCAAATCAACTTTTCCATGGAATAGTCAGATACGAGGCTTCCAAGGGTATGGGTATGACCCTCATTTACCCCGAAGCGGGGACTGGCTGGAACAAGAAACTATTCGTCACCGTCCACGGCGGTAGAGGATCTTTTCTCGAAGGGACAATGAAGCCCTGGAATAAGCTCTTTGATCCATCACAGCCTCTGGGAGATATCAGTAAATTCGAAAGACTGATGTTGGATAAGGGCTATGCCATCGCCAAAACAAGACGAAATGCTTCCGTAAGAACGGGAGACTATTCGGTGACTTTGGATGATGGGGAAATCCTGGAAGGAAAGAATATTAGTCAGCATACCGGCTTGATTTTGGGTCTTGCCCAATTGGCGGAGAATCTTTTGAAGGCCCGCTTGGGAGAGAAGCCGTTGCACACTTACTGGTACGGCCATTCCGGTGGAGGAATGAATGGAAGGCTGGTGAAC
>CBDUTA010000405.1:0-3055 GCA_965369785.1 uncultured bacterium | reverse complement strand
CAATCCCCGAGTGCCTCGTTCCTTGATTTCCCCTCGCAAGCCCCATCAGCAAACATCCTCGTATTAATGGAACGAGACACTTAAGATCGGATAGAATATAGGGTATCCCGTTTCAAGAGCCAGGAGGTCGAACCATGAGCTCAACCAAGCCAAGCATCAGCCCTTCTTCCAACGGACCCTACATCGTGAAGGATGTGCAGACCCTTCAAAACTCCAAGGGCGAACCGCTCGAGACTCAACCCACTTTGGCCCTTTGCCGCTGCGGAGGCTCGAAGAAGAAGCCCTTCTGTGATGGAACCCACGCCAAGATCGGCTTCTCCGACAAAAAGGAGGAAGGACGGACTGAGGACCGGAGACACGATCACACGGGTAAGGCCATCACCGTACACGATAACCGAGGGATCTGCTCCCACGCTGGCTTGTGCAGCAATGGACTTTCTGCAGTCTTTCAACTGGAGCACGAGCCCTGGATTAACCCGGATGCAGCCCAGCCCGAAGAGATCATCGCCATCGTCAAGAGCTGTCCTTCGGGGGCGCTCAGCTATTCCGTCGACGGTGAAGAGCAACAAGACCAGGCTCGGCAGCCTGCAGTGAGGGTATCCTCTAGCGGTCCTTACCTGGTTACCGGTGGTGTTGAATTGGTTGATGTGAGTCGGGGTGAGGGAGCCTCAACGGAACACTTTGCGCTGTGTCGCTGCGGAGCCTCGAAAAACAAACCGTTTTGCGACGGAAGCCACTGGTCCATCCGTTTTGAAGATGAAGAGGATTAGGTTCCTTTTTCTAGGGACTACCGGCAATCTCGGATTCGGGGTATCCGCTCACCCACTCGTACCATTCGGTGAAATAACCATCGGCCACGGCTAGGTCGCGTTTTTCGCCCGTCTCATTGACGGCTGTGCCGAATTCATCCCACAGTCCACCTGAATCATCCCCAAGTCGGAAGGGACTATCGCTCATCTGCTGATAGGTTCTTTTTTCCTGATCTTCGTCCAAACGAAGGGCCACCACCCCAAACTCACCAATCTTCTTGAGCAGGTAGGTTTCATCGGCGAATCGGTATTTTAAAACTTCTTCTTGTTTCTCCAGAAGATCCAGGGGAAAGGCGATCGACTTGTTCCCCTCCAGATTGGTCACCCCAAAAACCAGAGCGTTGCGCGCCAGACGGACGTCATCCATGTTGGCGACGTTAGCGAAGCCTTCGGGGATGTATTCCGCTCCGATGAGGTTATTCTCTCCTCGCCCATGCTCCCGTTCCTTAAATTTGGTGCTGGCGAACACCACGTCGGTATCCGGGAAGCGCTTTACCCAGTCTCCCCAGGGTTCGACAATCAGAGGGATTCGATCCATGCGCGCCGGATTCAACTTTCCTTCAAGGGTCCGGCCCGTAAAAGGAGACCATACGGTCTGGGTTTGATAGTCGTAAACGGTGAAAGTCCCTCTGGCGATCCCATGAATCTGAAAACTCAGTGAGTTATCCTCAAACCCATCCACTACGGGGCGAAAGGAGGAGGCTCCACTGCAGATCTCGCAAAAAGCGAGCATGATGGGATCACCGTCGAGGGTGTCATTGACCACGTGGTAGGCCACCAGAATCCATAAAGGATAGGCTCTTGCCTTGCCATTGACGGAGACACCTGCAATGAGGTCTTCCGGCTTCATATGAGATGCCATGGATACAGGCACCACACCAGGATTATTCAGGGGGAGGTAAATAAATCTTCTTCGGTCGTCCAGGGCCAGGGTCCCACCCCGTGGTGGAAATTGAAGCTCCAGATTTTCCGAGAGCTGAGCGTCTGCGCCTGAGGCCGAAAAAGGCCAATAGATCCCGGCCGTTACCCCTAATGTAAAAAGCACCAAAAAAGTGAAAGATTTTCCAATCAGTGACATGTGAACTCCTCCATCCGAGTAGAGCTAGAATAGTGGAGTTTTCCTGAAAGCACAATTCTGACTTTTTCAAGAGGGCAGGGAAGTCTCCAAACAGTGAACCGTTGGCCCATCGTGAGCGGGAATCTGTTTTGTATGGTAGGTAAAGTGTAAGTTGATGTCATTCAGTTTAAGCATCTTTAAAATAACAATAATTTAATCTATATATGCTCTTGCATAAAGATCTGCTCGTCTCTTGAGCCCGAGTGCGGATTCTGCATAGTTTCTTGTCACGAAGCGGGGTAAGGGCGCACTAACCTGCGCTCATTAGGCGTTGACAAAGCAGGCTCTTGGGCGCACAGCCGTGCGCCCCTACAGAAGAATCAAGCAGACCGTTGGTCGTGCTCGGTCAAAGATTCGGCGCCTGAGGAGGCCTCCCACATTCCGGAGGGTCGCTGCAGTAGAAAATTAATGGATCATCCGGGCGAACCCTGGATCTTGGTTCTTCCTTCGTACTCTTTGAGCTGATCGATCAATTTGAAGATAAAGTCCCGGTCCCGTTGATCCAGGTCAAAGAGATCGATGGAGAGTTCAAGCCTCAGAGTCCCACCGCTTCTTAGATGAACCTCCCTGGATTCGTCTCCCCGACTTAAAGGAGGAGGCGGGGAAGGGGTTGCTTGTGGAGTCTTGTGGGGGGCACTACCCTTCTTTCGTGATGCCGATCTCTTTCTTCCGTGGGGCTTGATGTAGGGAGATACGGGGATGCCACCGTCTTTGGCGGCGGCTAGAAAGAAGGCGATGCACCTGCGAACTGTCTCACCTGAAGCCCCGGTCTTTTCAAAGACTTCCTGGGCCTGGTTAGAGGTAGCTGTCTTCAGGTCAAAGCTCCGATCAAAGGCAAAATCATAGGAGATCTGAATCATCTCTCGTACCGCCTCTTTTCTCCCGGCGCCCTCGGCAGCCACCAACCTGGACAACCTGTCAGTAGGATGGCCGGAGATCTTCACCAGACCCAGGTAGTGAAGGGCCAGCAGCAACTGAGACTGCACGGTTCCCGATTTGTGAGACATGACGCTCCGGTCAATCCTGGAGGGGACACCACGGCTGCGTAGTTCGGTCAGGAAATTACTGAATGTCCGATAGGAGATATAAGGAGGTATCTGCTCGGATTGTTTCCTGCCCATCTCTGTGT
>CBDUTA010000404.1:0-3060 GCA_965369785.1 uncultured bacterium | reverse complement strand
TTTACGGAGGAAACGCTTCAGGGTACTTTCCCGCATTTCCTGAACGTGGATGAAGCGCAGATGATCCTTGACCACATCAACTACCTCTTCGATCTGCTGGTTGGAAATCCGCAACCTTCGACAGATCTCTTCGGCCATCTTGGCTCCGAGATCGGCATGACCGTCAAAGCGAATTCGCTCCTTGATAGTGAAAGTAGGAGGCTTGCCCACGTCGTGAAGCAAAATTTCCAAAGAGAGGGTCTCACTGCGTTCCTGGGAGAGCTCGAACATCAGACAGGTGTGCACGAACACATCGCCTTCCGGATGGAACTGTGGAGGTTGTTGGACGCCGTGCATGGCCGCAATTTCAGGTAAGATGACTGCCAAAATTCCCGAGTCGAACATCAACTTCAGTCCGCGAGAGGGATCGGGTCCGGTGAGAATCTTTAACACCTCGTCCCGGATTCGCTCCCAACTCACCTGAGTGAGCTGGGAGGCATGTTCTCTTATTTGTTGGTAGGTCTGCTCCTCGATCTCAAAATCAAGCTGACAGGCTAAGCGCAGGGCTCGCAGGAGGCGCAGCTTATCCTCCTGGAATCGAGATTTGGGAGGCCCTACCGTACGAATCAACTTGAGCTCGAGATCTTTTCTCCCCTTGATGTAGTCGATGACTTCTTCAGTGAAGGGATTGAAGAAAAGGGCGTTGACCGTGAAGTCGCGACGCTCGACATCGTGTTGGGCATCGGTGAAACTGACCTGGGTGGGATGACGACCATCCAGGTAGTTCCCTTCCTTCCGGAAAGTCGTCACCTCGTAATTGTGGGTGTCCTGTACCACCACGATTACCCCGAATTGTTTGCCCACGGGGATCGTCTTGGGAAATAACCGTTCAATTTCCTGTGGGGAGGCTGAGCAGGCAATATCGATCTCGAAGATGCTTTTCTCGAGGAGCAGGTCCCGAACGGCACCTCCGGCGAAATAGGCTTTGTGTCCCTTATCGTGAAGGGTCTTGAGGATGGTTAAAGCGCCCTTTAACAGATGGGGATCAACCCGTTCTTGCAAGGACATCCGATGACCGCAGAGCTTTCTATATCTCCAACTTGTTCAGTTGTTGGGTCCAACTCAGGTCGGGGAAGTCGCGATTGCACCAATCACGATAGAAGTGGAACTTGTCTTCCTGCCCCAGGTGATAGTAACTCAGCGTCAAATTGGGGAGCATGATTTCTATATTATGAAACTGATCGGAAAGCTTGAGTGTCTTTTCACCTGTTTCGACGGCTTCTTGATAACGACCCAAGGCGTAATAATTATTGGTCAGATAGCTTTGGATTTCAGCTTGTTCTTCTTTGTCTTCTATCGGTTCCTGTAGAGCCCTTTCAACAAATTCAATCGATTTTTTGTGTTCTTTCAGATTGTAATAGCAGGAAGCCGTTTCGATATAAAGCCAAGATAAAGGGTCTTCTGCGGCCTCCAGCTCTTTGAGTTCCAGCAATTTGAGATAGGAATCCAGGGCCATCCGGAAATCGAGTAACCGCTGGTGACACAGTCCAATACTGAAGTAGACGTCTTCTTTCCGTTCGAAACCGGGATCCACTTCTAAAACCCGGCCGAAGTATTCCTGGGCCTCCTTGTATTCACCCAGCTCGTAAAGGTTGGAACCGAGTTTTTCAAAGATGTAGGCGATTTCAGGATCATCGTTGCTGATGAGGGAGATCGCTTGAGTGTTGAATTTCACGGAGTTTGGCAAATCGCCCTTCTGTTCGTAATTCCGACTCATCCCGGCCAGCAGCATCCATTGAGGTTCTCGATGAAGGTGTTTTAGATACTTGAAGGCCTCAAGGCGGCATTCCAGGGAGGCATCGTTCTCATCATTGTATTCATAGAGAGATCCTGAAAAGTAATAGATCAGTCCGCAGATTTCCGGGTCAAAGTCTTCTTCGTCGGGACGAAGCATCTCTTTTGCGCCCAGAAGCGCCTTGTGAGCTTCCAGATCTTTGTTCAAGAAGAAATGACAGATGCCTTCCATGCCCTGATAGTAGGCTCGAGGATTGCCCTCAGGAGCCAGTTTTTCAGCTTTCCCGTAGTAGGCGACGGCTTCCTGGTATTCGTCCTGGTCGTAATAGTAGGCCGCAATCTCGTCCAGAATCTCCAACTTTTCCTTGGCTTCCTGGACAACTATCAATTTTTCTTTGAGTTGTTTAACATTCATGCTGAAGGGCTTGACGTAGAGTAGCATACTTCAAAAGGGGTCGTCTAATGCGCTTGTCCATGGCTATCGTGCTGTTGATGTGCCAGCTGAGCCTGGGTCTGATCTGGCTTCTCCAGCCTGAGCAGAGAAGCGCTTTTGAGCAGTTTGTTCCCCAGGATATTCTCGGGTTGATCGTCATGACCCAACCTCCCACCCATCTCGATTTTCTGGAGCATTCGAGCTTGGGGCGCTGGTTTGACCTGTTCTCACAAGATCTTGACGAAAGAATCCCCGGTGAAGTGAGAGAACAGGTGGTCTCCCTGTTCAACGATGAGCTTGAAGACGTGTGGATCTTGATCCACCATCTTGAAGGCCGGTCCGAGGGTTCCTGGAGAATCCATTTTACCGGCCTGCTCAAGCCTCGACCCTTGCAGCGGCAGGCCCTTGAACTTCGCATCGAGCGGATCGTCAAGGACATCTTCGGAGGCGCTCAGACCCAGACCTCAGAACATCAGAATGTTCTTATCTACCGGGGAAGCGAACCCGGTCAGATTCTTTACCAAGTGCAAATGCCTGATTTTCTCCTTATTTCCAATAGTGAGGCTGGCAGGCAGAAGACGTTGCGCACCATTGTTGGAGAAGAGGCAAGTTTGGCCGAAACGATTTCCTTCAGGAGGGTCCAAAGTCACCTTCGAATGGATGAGGGCCTGTTCCTCTATTTCAAGGCCAACCGGCTCTTTCCCTTGTTTCCCGAGTTTGGCTACCTCATCCGATGGCACCAGGAAGAGTTCTCTGAGGAGTATTACGAGGTCAGATAAAGAACTGTCAGGGGGTCTGTGCGAACTTCGTGCGTTCGTGCGTTCGTGCGTTCGTGCGTTCGTGCGCTCCAGCTT
>CBDUTA010000403.1:0-3071 GCA_965369785.1 uncultured bacterium | reverse complement strand
GCTGATAATTCTCTCCGATCAATTCCACCAGAGCCTTCCCTGCCCGGTCATCCAGGTCATAACCTTCTCTCTTGGCCCTGCTCATGACCCAGCGAAAAGGATCCGTTCTTGCGGGCAGTTCTATGGTGGGAAGATGGGACCAGATCCGTGACTTCCTCTTGGCTTCCAAAACCAGGCTGGTGCTGAGGGAAGGATTCCGTAAATACTCCTTTAATTTCTCAACCGCCAGATCCGCATTCCTTACATAAATCCAGCGACGGGATGCCATCCAGGGTAAAGTCCTTGCCGTGTTGAGGAGTTCCGATACGGAATGCTTATCCAGATCCGAGCCGCGATCCTTGGCCAGATCATAGACCGACCAGTTAAAGGCACGGACCTCTTCTGCCACCTGGTTCAGACAACACTCGTACACTCTTTTCTTGAGGTAGTCCTGATCGGTGATCAGGAGGTAGACGGGTTGAGGGGCCTGGATCGTCTTCTGGAACTCGGAAAAATCCATCTCTATAAGAAGGCTAAAACCTCTCCAGAATCGTCGTCACCACACTGGCAGCGAAATCATCGGCAATACGCCCCAAAGCAGGATTGAGCTCCGAGAAAAAGTTCCGGACATCGACATTGATGACATACTGTTCTCGAAAAATGAAGTTGTTATTCTCAAAAAGTAGCTTTGCGGTTTCTCGCTCTCGCAATTCGACACGCCCGATGACGGTGACCAGAAAAGTGGAACCGAAAGTTTGTTCTCCGAAAATAACAGGATTGGCACTGACGTGATTAATGACACCTTGAAAAACCGCATCCGCTTGAGAAGAATCGCTCACCACAGTGTAGGAAGACTTCTCGATGAAGGCTCGAACCAGGGATCGAGTCAAAATCTGCTCCACTTCAAAAATCGTGGTCTGATTCTCGAGAGGCAAAACGGCAAGGATCCCCCTGTCGAGAGCAATTCGGTTATTGCTCGCCACCCGGTAACCGCAAGCGAGTTGAGTCGCCAGCAGCACGGCCATTACAAATCGTGCTTTCGTGCGGTCGTGCTTTCGTGCGGTCGTGCGGTCGTGCATTTCGGGTAGCGGCTTTCTTTCCTTAAACCTGGAACCTGGAACCTGGAACACGCGCCAAAGCGCTCTCATACCACTATATTGACCAGCTTTTGAGGCACCACGATCACCTTTCGAATGGTTTTCCCTTCGATAAAGGCCTTGGTCTTTTCGTCTTCCAGGGCAAGGGTCTCCATTTCCTCTTTGGAAATTCCCGGCAGGGCGGAAAACCTGGAGCGAACCTTGCCGTTCACCTGGATGACGATCTTAATTCCCTCTTCCCGAGCCAACTCAGGGTCAAACTGCGGCCAGGGAGCAAAGGTCAGATGCTCCTTCTGTCCCATTATTTCCCACATCTCCTCGGCAAAATGGGGTGCAAAGGGAGACAACAAAAGAGCCATGGTCTTCAACACTTCCTCCAGAAGTGCCGACTGGGGGTGATCTTCCTGATCCACGTACTCATAAACCGAGTTCAACAACTCCATGATAGCGGCAATAGAGGTGTTCTGACGAAACCGCTCCAGGTCATGGGTGAGCTTCCCGATCGTCTGGTGCAGCTTGCGCCGCAGTGCTCTTCCCCGTTCCGACAACTCCTCCTGGGGAATGGAGTTCGCACCGCCACCCTGGCTCATCTCCTCGTGCAGTCGATAGAGCATCCTCCAAAGCCGATTCAAAAAACGGGAACAGCCTTCCAGTCCTTGATCGCTCCAATCCAGTTCGCGGTCGGCGGGAGCGGCAAACTGAACAAACAGACGCAGGGCATCGGCTCCATGTCCTTCCACCACGGTGTCGGGCGAGACCACATTCCCCCGCGACTTGCTCATTTTCATGCCCCCCTTGAGGACCATTCCTTGAGTAAAGAGCCCCCGAACAGGTTCATCGAAACGAACCAGACCGAGATCCCTCATCACCTTGGTGAAAAACCGCATGTAAATCAGATGTAAAATCGCATGCTCCACACCTCCAATGTAAATATCGACGGGAAACCAGTATCGGACCGCTTCGTCTCGAACTGGCGAAGAGTCGATCTGATTGTCGGTGTAGCGGTAAAAATACCAGGAGCTGTCCACAAAGGTGTCCATGGTGTCGGTCTCACGGCGGGCCGCTCCCTGACATTCGGGACAGCGGGTGTTCAAGAAGTCCGGGATGGTGGCAAGCGGCGATTGCCCCAGTTGCATACTCTCGACTTGGGGCAACCTCACCGGAAGATCCTCTTCCGGAACCGGAACGACCCCGCACTTCTGGCAATAGACAATGGGTATCGGCGTGCCCCAATAACGCTGCCGACTGACGCTCCAATCCCTTAACCGGTAACTCACGCTTTCTTCTCCAAAGCCTTCCGTCTGGGCGTGTTGCACCATCTTTGTTTGAGCTTCTTGGGAGGAAAGCCCGGAAAAGGGACCGCTGTTGACCAACACACCATATTCGACAAAGGCTTGATCCAGAACAGAACTGGGGGAGTGGTCTTTGGGCTGAATCACAAGACGTATATCGAGATGGTACTTTTGGGCAAAAGCGAAATCGCGCTCGTCATGAGCCGGAACGGCCATAATGGCTCCCGTTCCATACTCCCTGAGAACAAAGTTGGCGATCCAGAGAGGAATTCGTTCCTGGGTAAAGGGATTGATGGCGTAACGTCCGGTGAATACTCCTTTCTTCTCTGTTTCGTCAGAGGTGCGCACGTCCCTGCCCTGCCGACGGACTTCTTCTACAAACCGCGACAACTCCTCGCCGTGTTGAGGATCATCCATCCAACCTTTGACCCATTCGTGTTCAGGTGCCAGAACCACAAAGGTGGCACCAAAGATGGTGTCCAGGCGGGTCGTAAAAATGTCGATCCCCACACCGGGATCATCCGCCAAAGGAAAGGTCACGCGAGCCCCCACAGACTTGCCAATCCAATGACGCTGCATGCTTTTGACCTTCTCCGGCCAACCCTCCAACTGATCCAAGTCCTGCAGCAGTTGCTCGTTATACTGGGTAATCCGAAAGCACCACTGCTCGAGCTCCTTCTCCACAACGACACTTTTGTCCCTC
>CBDUTA010000402.1:0-3077 GCA_965369785.1 uncultured bacterium | reverse complement strand
TTCAGAGATTGTGGAATAGGAGAGACAGGAGGAATCGTTAGGGAGGCCGCGCTTTTCTAAGGAAAGCGAAAGCACGAACTCACGATAGCTCGAAAGTCATGCTCGACGAGAAAATAAGAATTCGATTGCAAGCATACGATCACCGCGTCCTGGATCGGTCGGCCATGGAGATTGTGGAAATCGCCAGACGGACAGGCGCCCGCGTATCCGGTCCCGTGCCGTTACCCACATCCATCAACCGGTACACGGTCTTACGCTCTCCGCATGTGGATAAGAAATCGCGAGAGCAGTTTGAAATCCGGACGCACAAACGCCTGGTGGATATCCTGGAGCCGACACCACAGACCGTGGATGCGCTGATGAAGCTGGATTTGCCGGCAGCCATTGATGTTGAGATCAAAGCCTTTGGGACAGAGAAGGAATAAGTTATGGTAGAGGGCCTGCTCGGAAAAAAAGTGGGGATGACGCAGATCTTTGACGAAGCTGGAAAGGCTATTCCAGTGACGGTCATTCAGGCGGGACCCTGCGTAGTGGTGCAGAAAAAGACTGTAGAGAAAGAAGGGTACAGTTCTGTTCAGCTGGGTCTGGTGGAGAACAGGAAGTCGAGAGCCACCAAACCCGCCGAAGGCCACTTCAAGAAGGCGGGTGTGCCGCCCACGCGTCTTTTGACTGAATTTGCCTTTGCTGAGAGCGCAGAGGATCAGGTCAACGTGGGTGACCAGATCCTGGTCCAGAATATCTTTCAGCCCAATGATTTCGTGGATGTTTTAGGGTATACGGTCGGTCGGGGCTTTCAAGGTGTGATGAAACGCCATGGCTTTCATGGCGGCAAGGCCACTCATGGATCCATGTTTCACCGGGCCCCGGGTTCCATTGGCGCCAGTGCCTATCCCAGCCGAGTGATGAAGGGTACGAAGATGCCTGGGCGAATGGGAAATAAGCGTTGTAAGATCCGGAATCTCGAGGTTGTGGAAATCGATGGAGAAAATAATTTACTGGTGGTTAAGGGAGCCATTCCTGGTAGCCGGGGTAGTTATGTCACCATCAGTCGAGCATTGAAAGTTGCGTCGGTAAAGACCGAATCTGAGGGATAAGTGGAAGAACAATGGCCGAAGTAGAAGTGAGGAACCTGAAAAACAAGGTGGTCGATCAGTTGGAACTGGCCGATGCGGTCTTCAACTACAAGGCTAGTGAGACGCTCGTTTGGGAGGCGGTGAGAGCCTATCTGGCGGCCCAGCGTAAGGGTACCCATGCTACTAAGGGACGGTCTCAAGTGCGGGGCGGAGGGAGAAAGCCCTGGAGACAAAAAGGAACGGGCCGGGCCAGAGCGGGAAGCATCCGGAGCCCCATCTGGAGGGCAGGAGGGACAACCTTTGGACCCAAGCCCCGAGATTACACACAGGCTTTTCCCAAGAAAAAACGGCGAGGTGCCCTGAAAGTTGTGTTGAGCGATAAATTAAAGAATCAGCACCTGATCGTGGTCGACGAATTCGTTCTGGAATCGCATCGAACCAAGGAGTTCGTGGAAGTACTGAAAACTCTTGATTTGGGCAAGAAAGTGCTCGTGGTGGATGATCGGGAGAATCGTAATCTCTACCTCAGCTCTCGAAATGTGCCTCAAGTGAAGTGTGTGCCCACGCTGAGTCTCAACGTGTATGATCTGCTCAATTGCCAGAACCTGTTGATCAGCAAACGGGCAATCCTGAGTCTCCAGGAGGTTTTGCAGAAATGACTAACCTTCACGATATTCTCCGCTATCCACATGTCACGGAAAAAAGTACTCTCAAAAAGGAACTGAGTGAAGGAAGGGTCATTGCCTTTCAGGTGCGCCCAGACGCGAGTAAGCGCACTATCAAGGAAGCTGTGGAGCAGATTTTTGAGGTTCAGGTGGAAAAAGTGAGGACCGCCAACTTCATAGGAAAGATAAAGAGACAAGGCCGCAGTAAAGGGCGACGCCCGAGCTGGAAGAAAGCCTATGTCACTTTGAAACCGGGACAAAAACCGATTGAATTTTTTGAAGGTGTTTAGAAGTCATGGCCATTAGACGCTACAAACCGACTTCTCCGGGGGTTCGATTCCGGAGCGTTCAAACCGACCAGGGTTTGACCGACATCAAGCCCCTGAAGAGCCTGACTCAAGGGAAAAAGCGGATCAGCGGGCGAAATAGTCAGGGCAGAATTTCCGTCAGACGGCGGGGAAGAGGTCACAAGCGAAGGTATCGAATTATCGATTATAAGCGGAATAAAGATGGAATCCCGGCTACCGTCGCTGCCATTGAGTACGATCCAAACCGCAGTGCCCACATTGCTCGATTGCATTACGCGGATGGGGAAAAGCGCTATATGTTAGCCCCTCAGGGAATCAATCTTGGGGATCAGGTGATCTCGGGACCCGATGCCGACATCTTGCCAGGGAATAATTTACCGATCATCAACATCCCGATGGGCACGATTATCCACAACATCGAACTTCGCCGGGGGAAGGGCGGTCAGATGGCACGCTGCGCTGGTGCGGCGGCGCAGTTGATGGCCAAGGAAGGCAGTTACGCTCAGATCAAGCTGCCCTCTGGAGAAGTCCGAAGGGTGCACATTTTGTGCAAAGCAACGGTGGGCCAGATTGGAAACCTGAACCATGAAAATGTCTCTCTGGGGAAGGCAGGAGCTCAGCGCTGGAGGGGTCGAAGGCCTAGTGTGAGGGGCGTTGCTATGAACCCGGTCGACCATCCCATGGGTGGAGGGGAAGGGAAGGCTTCCGGTGGACGCCATCCCTGTTCGCCCTGGGGCTGGAAGACGAAAGGTTTTAGGACCCGCAACAACAAACGAACGCAACAGTTTATTGTGCGCAGGCGCAAGAAGAAGTAACAACAGACGGCAGACCGGTCATAAGGTCAGCAGTTTGAGGAGCAACAATGCCGAGATCAGTAAAAAAGGGACCCTTTCTGGATGGCCATCTCTTGAAGAAGATCAAGCATCTGAACGAGACTAATGAAAGGATCGTGATCAGAACCTGGTCGCGCAGATCAACCATCATTCCGGAGATGGTGGGACACACGATTTCTGTGCACAACGGAAGGAAAT
>CBDUTA010000401.1:0-3095 GCA_965369785.1 uncultured bacterium | reverse complement strand
TGGAGGCGGCGGTCGGATTCGAACCGACGAATAAAGGTTTTGCAGACCTCTCCCTTAGACCGCTTGGGTACACCGCCATTAAATATTAACTGCATTATAGCGAAAGAAAGCCTACTCTTCCAGACCGGCCTCTTTGAGCATTTTCCGGCGGCGGGCTTCGAATTCCGAGCCCGGCTTCCAGGCTGGATATCGGTCGTCGTTGGCTGCCCGATAGCCCACCTGAAAGAGAAGCTGCAAGTCTTGAACCAGTCCACTCAGGTCCCAGGTTGGGTCGTACTGATCGGATGGCTTGTGGTAGTGCTTACGGGTGTATTCCTCTCGAACTTTCAACCCCCACCCTTCGGGTTTTTCCAGGTAGTCCACACCGGAATCCAGCGAGAGGGCGGGCACACCCTGTTTGGCGAAACTGAAGTGATCGGACCGGTAAAAGAGTCCCTTCTCCGGTTCCGGGTCGGGTCGAACCACCCGGCCCTGCTCTTTGCACACGGCCTCCACCAGATCCTCCAGCGTGGTGTTGCCCAGGCCGGTGACGGTCACGTCCTGGGTGGGACCCAGCACATTCATCCCGTCCATATTGATGGCTGCCACGGTGTGTACGATCGGATAGAGTGGATTCTCGCTATAGTATCGGGAACCCAGTAGTCCCTGTTCTTCCCCGGTGACGGCTAGAAAGAGCAGGGAACGGCGGGGAGGGGTTTCGAGTTGAGCGAATCCCCGGGCCATCTCCAGCAAGGCGGCCGTGCCACTGGCGTTATCCACGGCTCCGTTGTAAATCTGCTCCCCGTCAGAAGTGGTCTTCTTGCCCAGGTGATCCCAATGGGCCAGATAGACGACATACTGCTCCTTCAAACGGGGATCGCTTCCTTCCAGTTTGGCGACGACGTTATGGGAGTCGACCCTGCGGAAGGTGTTTCCAACGCTCAGGCTGCCCTTCACACCCAGGGGGACCGGTCGGAAATCTCGACTCAGCGCTGCTTTCTTTAATGTCTCCAGCTCCTGGCCCCCCAGCTGAAACAACCCGCGGGCGCTCTCCTCCGTCAACCAGCCTTCCAGGGCACAGGACGGCTCCCCATTGGTCACCAGATCGAATTGTTCTCCACTAAAACTGTCCTGGACAACGCCCCAGGGATAACCGGCAGCACCGGTTTCGTGGACGATGAAGCAGGCCCTGGCTCCTCTTCGGGCGGCCTCTTCCAGTTTGTAGGTCCAGCGGCCGTAATAGGTCATGGCCCTTCCGTTGAAGGTCTTCTCATCCAGCTTGGAAGGGTCGTCGGGATCCGGCACCGGGGGGTCGTTGACCAGAACGATCAGCGTCTTGTCCTTCACATCCACGTCCTTGTAGTCATCCCAGTCGTACTCGGGTGCCACCACCCCATAGCCGGCAAAAACGACATCCGAATCGTTGATGGATGTGCTTTTTACCGCGTGCTTGCTCCAGGCCACGAACTCCTGGCCTGAGCAAAGGGAGAGCTGTTGTGCCCCTGTGTCCAGGAGAAGGTGCAGGGCGGAAGCGGCGGTGATCCCGATAAGTGGGACCTTCTGCAGGTAGCTCCCCTCAGGACCTCCGGGAGCCAGTCCCAGACTTTTGAATTGCTCGACCAGATAACCGGTGGTGTGTGTTTCACCCGGGGAGCCGGGTAATCGACCCTCAAAAACATCCGAGGCCAGTTGTTGAATGTGTCGAGCCAGGTTCTTCTTGCCTATGCTTCTGAGTCCGGCATCGGGTGAACTGGGTGGGTGGATCGTCATGGAAGGCTCGATTCTACACTAGGGTGGAGGCTATCCCTAAGCAGCACAATGATCATTGGGTTCTTTCAGAGCCTGCAGGTAATTCGAGCCTGTCTCGAAACTGGCTTACTCAGGTTTCTTGGGTAGGGGCGCCCGGCCGTGCCCCCTATAAGCCGTCGATAAAGCACGGTTTGTGGGCGCACAGCCGTGCGCCCCTACGGGCCTTCATCAAAATCAAGTGGGGTTTTGAGACAGTCTCTAAAACCTGCGGCTCGACCCTAATCGAGGCGCTTTTGAAAGCGAAGGACACTGAACCCGATCAAGGCTGTGCCGATGAGCAGTAAAGCCGTGACTTGCGGCCAAAGGACATCTAATCCGGTACCTTTGAGAAAGATGCTTCGCACAATCTCCATGAAGTAACGCACCGGATTCAGATAAGTGAGGGTCTGAACAGCCAGCGGCATATTGCGGATGGGAAAGGCAAAGCCGCTGAGCATGAAGGCAGGCATGAAAAAGAAAAACGATGCCATCATGGCCTGCTGCTGAGTTTCAGAAACGGTCGAGATCAACAGGCCGAAGCCCAAGGTGGTCAGCAGGAACGCGGCCGCACACCCCAGCAGCAGCAGCATGCTCCCTCTAAAAGGTATGGCGAAAATCAATAAGGCCGCGCCCGTCACCAGCAGAACTTCCAGTAGCCCAACGGCTGCAAAAGGGAGTGTCTTTCCTAGGATCAACTCTATGGGGCGAATGGGCGAGACCATCAACTGTTCCATAGTGCCGATTTCCTTTTCGCGGACGATAGCCATGGCCGTAAGCATAATCGTGACCAGTGCGATGATGTTCACAAGCACACCGGGGACGAAGTAGTTCTGACTCTTTAGATCCACATTAAACCAGATACGACTCTCCGCCGATAAAAGAGGACCCGCACGGGCCGACCCTAGGCGAGATGCCATTCTTCCACCTGTGGGTTGCCTTCTCTGGATACGGGCACCATATTGGGCCACCACTTGACTTGCGTAGCTGGAGATAATGGTGGCACTGTTGGAGTTTGTGCCGTCAACCAGGATTTGTACCTGCGTGCTTTGGCCGCGGCGGATGTCGCGACCGAATCCCGGGAACACACGAACAACGGCCTGAACCGCCGAGCGATCCAGCAGTTCTTGAATCTCTTTCTCCCCTGCCGGGAGGTGGGTGACCTGAAATTGGCTGGAACCCTCAAAGTCCGCAAGCAGCTCTCGGCTCTCCGGAGTGCGATCCTGATCCATCCAGGCAATGGGACTGTTTTCAACGTCCAGGTTTACCGCGTAACCGAAGATAATCAGCTGGATGAGGGGAGGAAGGAGCAGCACCACACGCATCCTGGG
>CBDUTA010000400.1:0-3105 GCA_965369785.1 uncultured bacterium | reverse complement strand
CTGATTTACTCATATTCTAAGTGTTTGGAAGGAGATCAGTTATGGCTTCTAAGGGCGACAAATTTGTTTACTTCCTGGTAGGAGGGTTCGTAGGTGCATCGGTCGCCTTACTTCTTGCTCCCAAAACCGGGGATCAAACCCGGGAGTTCCTGGAAGACAAGTATAAGACAGGTACTGAGGGGTTAACCGAGAAGTTTCGAGAGGGTCGAGAGTTTGTCACCGATAAATCACTTGCCATGACCGCGCAGGTCAACGACAGAATCAATCAGGGCAAGGACCTTTTGCAGCAACATAAAGAGCAGGCCTCTGCAGTTATTGCGGCGGGAAAAGAAGCCTATGCCAGGGAGAGAAACGAACTGGACGACGTGGGCAACGGGAAAAAAAGTAAAAAGAAATCAGCCCCTAATGGCCCTGATTCTGCTTAGATTCTCATCCCGAAGCGACGAAATCATCCGGACCCGTATGAAAGGAATGCCCTGTGAATCTTGAAACGCTTCTCTTGGTCTTCGTCAGTATCAGTGCAGTAGCCTTCGTGCTCCAGTGCCTTTCCATGTGGAAGGCTGCGCGATCCATCGCCAAAACCGTAGAGCGACTGGAACAGGAAACGAAGGAGTTACAGGGAGATGCTCACGAACTGATCGAGAGGGCCCGGGGAATTGTGGAAAGCATGGCACCCCTGGGTCGGATCGCCGAGAGCTTAAAGGCCAATATGGATCTTATATCTGAGATGGTAAGGGAACGAGTTCAAGATCTGGACCAGTTCGTCCAAGAAATGACCGAGATGGGTCGGGAACAAGCTTCCAAGGTCAACCATGTGGTCACAGACACCGTTGAAAAGTTCGAGCAGACCACTGAGATGATTCACCAGGACGTTCTCAAGCCGGCCCTTGAGATTTCGTCATTTTTTAAGGGAATCAAAGCAGGACTCTACTATCTCTTCAACAAAAAGACTCCCCCCCCACCCAGCAAGAGCCATCCTGAAGACGAACTCTTCATTTAGCGCATAGCGCGCTTCGCGGGGGACAGGCCCAGAGTTGTGGCGTAAACCCTTGTATCCAAAGGATAATTCTTGGGGCTGGCACCGAACTCCCCCACTGCTTCGCAGCAAGCACCTGTGCCCACTCGTCAGCGCTCAGCCGGTCAGGTGGTCAGCTGGTCAGAGCCCTACATATCTCCCCAGCGCAGTAAGACACTTCCCCAGGTAAAGCCCGCTCCAAAGCTGGCCAAAAGCACGAGATCTCCCCTTTTGACACGTCCCTGCTGATGGGCCTCGGTCAAGCCAATAGGGATGGTAGCCGCCGTCGTATTCGCGTATCGGTCAATGTTGATGACCACCCGTTCGGGACGAAGCCCCAAGCGCTCCAACGAAGACTGGATAATTCTCAGGTTGGCCTGGTGGGGAACATACAGACTCACATCATCGGCGGTGAAGCCGTTTCTCTCCAGAATGTCTCTACACACCTGAGTGATCAGTTTCACAGCATGTTTAAAGACATTTCTCCCATCCTGATGCACGCAGTGCATTTTCTTGTCGATGGTTTCATGGCTGGCCGGATGAAGACTGCCCCCCGCCGGCATGTAGAGAAACTTCCCCCCTGCTCCGTCGCTGTGAAGCAGGAAATCGACAATCCCAACCTCTTCGTCCTCGGTGGGCTCCAGCAAGATGGCTCCTGCACCATCGCCAAAGAGAACACAGGTGCTTCGATCCTCGAAATTGAGAATCGAACTCATCACATCCGTTCCCACCACCAGGATCTTTTTGTACATCCCGGTTTGAATAAACTGTGCACCCGTAGCCACGGCATAGAGGAACCCCGAGCAAGCTCCTGAAAGGTCAAAGCTCCAGGCGTTCTTGGCGCCGATCTTGTCCTGGACAATGCAGGCAGTGGAAGGAAACATCATGTCGGGAGTCACGGTGGCAACAATGATCAGATCCAGCTCCTCCGGTCGAAAATCTCTGCCTTGAAAAGCGTTCTCAATGGCCTTTACGGACAGATCACTGTTGGCCTGCCCATCGGACACAATACGTCGTTCCGAGATTCCACTGCGTTCACGGATCCACTCGTCAGTGGTATCCACCATAAGTGCCAAATCCTCATTGGTCACTCGTTTCTCCGGCACATACATGCCCAGAGCCGTAATCTGGGCTCGTATTTTAGTCAATGGTGTACCCCCATCATGCATAGGTTTTCGTGACGAAGTACCACAGGCACCACTCTGACAGCTGCACTGCAGCAGACAATGGATTCATGATTCCGGTTAGTCATCAACCGTATGGCTCCATCCTTTCAAACTACTGAGACAGTACTTCAACATCCTTTGGCAACTTGAAACGGAACTGTCGATCAGAAATGCGTATGTTTTCACGGAAGTTCTTCATGACGTATTCGTTGCGGTTTCCGATCGGCTCAATGACGATCAACCTATAGATGAGATAGCTTGACGGATCAATTTCTAACATCAAATGTGAATAGCCACCCTGAGGTTGCTTCGGTGTCAATCGTACCAGTACGTTCTCGGCCTGAAGTGACTTTTCTAGTTCTTCCAGCTCAACCTGAAAGTCTTCCTGAATGTTCCCCTTCCCAACCAGAAAGAGCAATGGTGTCGAGGCGTTGTCCAGGTCCAGATCTGAAACGATGACCTGTTTGTCCTGGGGAAGGTAAAAATAGCTCTTTTTACCATCGGCGATAAAGATTTTTGGCGTAGGCTGCCGGTATTCCCAATACATCATTCCCGGCTTTTTCATCTTGACGATCCCTGTTTCCCGTAGTTGAACGCCCCCCCCTTGAAACATCTGTTCAAAGTCCGCCGAAAAACTCTCCAGTGCCTCATACTTTTGTTGCAGTTGGGCAATCAGCTCATCTGGAGCCTGAGCGATGAGCATCCCCGACATCGCCAGAACGAATGGGGCTACCTGACAGAATCGATTCATTGCCTCGAAGTCTCCGGCTCTTCACCCATAAAGCTCTCATAGAGAATGAAAAGAACGCCGCAAGTGATGGCGGTGTCGGCTATATTGAACGTCGGCCAGCGAAAACGATCCTGCCAATACACCTCGATGAAATCGGTGACATGGTGGTGGACGATCCGCTCAAGAAAGTTACC
>CBDUTA010000399.1:0-3105 GCA_965369785.1 uncultured bacterium | reverse complement strand
CACGTGAACCGTACAGGCGCCGCACTGGGCAATACCGCAGCCAAACTTGGTGCCGGTCAGTTGGAGAGTTTCCCGAATCACCCAAAGCAGAGGGACATCCGGTTCCACCTCGACGGTGTGGGATTGGCCGTTGATTTTCAAGGTTATTGCCTGAGCCATATACTGCTCCTTTCTTCACTTCGTCTAAAGTAGGAATACTTTTCCCTATCATACTCCTCGGGACCTGTTCTCCGTCAAGTATAATCAAGTGGATCCTAAGAAATGAGGTCGAACAGAAGGCAGGTAGAATAAAAGAGTGACAAAATCTGTACTGAATCCTGATTTCATCATCATTGGGGCTGGCATTACGGGTGTCCGTGCCGCCATCGAGCTCGCTCCCCATGGGCAAGTCACGGTCTTGACCAAATCCAAACTTCAGGATTCCAACACCGAGTTTGCCCAGGGCGGGATCGCCGTTGCTATCAGTGAAGAGGATGAGATTGAACTTCATTACCAGGACACGATCAGGGCAGGCGACGGCCTGTGTGATGAGAAAGTAGTCAGGACGCTAGTGGAAGAGGGTCCTGCTCGGATCCAGGAGTTGATCGATTGGGGGACCCCATTTGATCAGAAGGGCGGGAAGCTGGCCTTTGGCCGGGAAGCGGCCCACTCGCGGAATCGCATTCTACACGCCGCTGGGGACTCCACGGGACGAGAAATTCACCGCACCCTAATTCGGAAGGTGCGGAGCCTCGAGAGCGTCCACCTCATGAGTCATTCCTTTGTCCTGGATCTTCTCATGGAGACAGGAAAATGCCGGGGAGTGGCCTATCTGGATGAGGAAACGGGCCGGGTCCGCGAATTGACCGCTCAGGCCGTGCTTCTGGCCACGGGCGGCCTGGGAGTCCTCTATCCGGCCACCACCAATCCCGAGATCGCTAGCGGCGATGGTTGTGCTCTCGCTTTCAGGGCGGGTGCGGCCCTGGCCGACATGGAATTCGTCCAGTTTCATCCCACCGTGTTGAAACTCCCGGGTGCCCCCCCCTTTCTCCTGTCTGAGGCTCTTCGAGGTGAAGGGGGTCGCCTGAGAAACGCAAACGGGGAACTTTTCATGTCCCGTTATCATTCCCTCGATGATCTGGCGACGCGCGATGTGGTGTCTCGTTCCATCCTGGCCGAATGTCAGCGCTTAAAGAGTGACTCGGTTTTTCTGGATGCCACGGGCATCGATTCGGACTATCTGAAACAGCGTTTCCCCCGGATCTTTCAAACTTGCTTGGAGTTTGGATTGGATGTCACCAGAGAATATATTCCCGTGTATCCGGCGGCCCACTACATGATGGGTGGCGTCCTCTCGGATAGCCGGGGCAGGACCACCCGGGCCGGATTGTTTGCAGCTGGAGAGGCCGCCTGCAACGGAGTTCACGGCGCCAATCGTCTGGCCAGTAACTCTTTGTTGGAAGGTTTGGTGTTTGGAGCCCGGACCGGACGGGCCATGGTCAAGGAGCCTTCAAGTTTCGTTCCTGAGCAGAGAGATTCCCTGAAGATCGACGAATGGCCCGTCGCTGAAACGGCTTCCCCGAGTACTCTAAAGGAAGCCATTCAGACCGTTGTCGATCAGGAGCTTGGCGTTGTTCGATCCCGGGAGGGGCTGGAATCGGCTCTGGAACGGCTGCTGGAAATGCCCTTTTCCGTTCACCCAAAGAGGAGGGATCAAGAGGTCAACAATCTTCTCTCCAATGCACGACTCGTTGCCGGTATGGCACTGGTGCGCCAGGAGAGCCGTGGAGCCCATCATCGGACCGATTACCCGACAAAGGATGACAGGCTGTGGCGACGCCGCATCACGGCTCGTCACGATCCCAAAAAAGCACAGGTGATTTACGAGGCACTGTCGGTAACCCAGGACCGGCATTCTCAGCAACCTATAGACAGTATGACCATTTCCTAATCGTCCCTTCACTCTCTCTGAATGCGAGGGATGCCAGCCAGGTCTCCCTGTTTTCTCAGGTTTTTCTAACCACTCTTTTTTGGCCGTAAACGATGAAACCCATTTTTCGAGTTTACACAAAGACCACCGAAAACTTCATACACTATATTAGGATGATCCGAGTCCTTTCCATGGGATTTTCGACACCCAAATCCCGAAGCGGGATCAGTGACTTAAGAACCAAAAACTCAAGCGACCGTTGTGCCCAGTGGTACGGTTCTTGCGAGTGACTTGGCAGGAGGTCTTGATGAGGAAGTATTTACGTTTTTCGCTTCGATGGGTAGCTGTGTCGGCCATGATTGCCTTCTCGACGATCCCCTCAGGAGCGACTTCGCTCAGGGTGATGAACCTGGAAGATCTGGTCGGAAATTCACAACGAATCTTCAGAGCAGTTTGCCAGAGCGTGTCCAGCGGTTTTGATGAGAACAATTTGCCCTATACGAGCTACTCCTTCCTGGTCAGCGAGAACATTCAGGGCGTTGCCAACCAGCAGGTGGTGGCGATCAAACAGTTCGGGTTGGCCGAACCGATCCAGTTGGACAACGGTGTAACGAATGTAACTCATATTGAAGGGATGCCAACCTATGTTCCTGGCCAGGAATACCTGCTTTTTTTGAATCAGGAGAGCAGACTGGGCTTCTCATCGCCCATCGGACTCCTTCAGGGCGCTTTCCGGGTGCAAGGACAGGGAACCTCCCGAACGGTGATCAACGGCATGCGCAATGCCAACCTCCTGATCGACACCCGAAAGTCGATACAGCAACGATACCTAGAGCGCCGACAAAACCTTTCCAGGTCCGCTCCGGTAACTCTACCCGATGAACGGGTACGAGGTCCTGTCTCCTATGACAGCTTGACCAGCCTGGTCCAGAGACTCCTGGCCGGGGAACAGTTGGACAGACCAGCGGCAAGTCGACTCCTGGGCCAGGGGGCAAGACAGAGATGAAAAAAAAGCAGCGAAAAATCGCCTGGGGAGCGCTCATGACTCTGCTCCTGGGCGGGGCGGGAGTTTTACCCCTTGAAACCCTTCGGGCCGGGGGACCCATTATTGTCGTCTCTGGTGAAGCCGCTACCTGGGGGGGGAATCCACCGACTGCAGCGATCAGTCCCGATACCGGTGCCTTGGGGATACTCGA
>CBDUTA010000398.1:0-3114 GCA_965369785.1 uncultured bacterium | reverse complement strand
TGACCCCTGCGATAATCATCGTCATCCATGGCCGGGAGGTCATCATGGATGAGCGAGTAGGTGTGGATCATCTCCAGCGCAGTTGCCAGAGAAATCAATTTCTGACAGTCACCTCCCACAGCTTCTCCTGTGGTTAGAGCCAGTATGGGCCGAATCCTCTTGCCTCCTGGGAAGACGCTGTAACGCATCGCTTCGTGAATGATTGCTGGAGGAGAATGGGGGGAGGGTAAGCACTGGTCCAGGTGTTCGTCTATTATCAGCTTTCGCCGGGCCATGTACTCTTGGAAGGTCAAGTCGTCTTTCAGGACAGAGGTCGTTTCTCTTTTCAAGCTGAGGGCTCTCCCTCAGGCTGGAAGGTTTTTTCGGTGAGTTCTCCCTTCTTGTCTTTCAACAGAATTTCTACCTTCCGCTCCGCTTCATCGAGCTTGGTACTACAAAATCGGGAGATTTTAATGCCTTCCTCAAACAGTTTCAGTGCCTTTTCCAGCGCCAGTTCTCCTTGTTCCAGTTCCCTGACGATACTTTCCAAGCGGGCCAATGCATTTTCGAAGTCCTTATACTCCATCGTTTCTCTCTTTCTTTATATCTTTTTCGCTCTGAATTCGCCTCGCTCTACTCGAATTTCAATCTCGTCTCCTTTTCCTACATGATCGGGGTCACGGACAATGTCCTGGTTTTTCCCGGTAACGATAGCATAGCCTCTCTCCAAAACCGCCAATGGAGAAAAGGCCTGAAGTTGGGTACTAAGAGTTGTGAGCGTATGTTTCTTGGTCTGCATAAAAAAATGAATCTGCTGGCATAAACTTTGTTCTTGTTGAGTGAACCTTTGGCGAGTTCCACTAATCAGGGAAGGAATGGTTTGAACCAATCGGGCCTGAAGTTCATCCAGACGTTGTAAGAAGAATCGCACTTTACTCTCAGCGTCCACGAATGCACGACTGGAGGCCAGTCTACGAAGCTCTTCACGCTTGTCCTTGAGGCAGAGATGAATAGCTTGAACGGATCTCTGATGAAAGCCTTCCACACGGGTGCACAAATCTTCCCGCGTTCCCGAGACAATCTCGGCAGCCGCTGATGGAGTAGGTGCCCTGAGGTCGGCGACAAAATCAGCAATCGTGAAGTCGATCTGGTGACCCACAGCTGAGATGACGGGAAGGCCGGACTCAAAAATGGCGCGGGCTACCTCCTCTTCGTTGAAGGTCCAGAGATCCTCCAGAGATCCACCGCCCCGAGTCACGATGATCACGTCAATGTCTTCTCTTGTGTTGAAATACTGGATTCCCCGGGCCACTTGCTGAGCGGATCCCGTTCCTTGAACCTTAGTGGGAAAGATCAGGATGTTCACCCGGTCATTACGCCGTGAGAGCACCCTTAAGATATCCTGAATCGCGGCTCCAGTGGATGAGGTTACGACCCCTATCTTGCTGGGCAAAAGGGGTAGATTCTTCTTATGGACTTCCTCAAAGAGACCTTCAGCCTTCAGTCTGGATTTCAATTGCTCAAAGGCGAGTTGCAGAGCTCCAGGGCCTACCGGCTCCATGAACTCCACGACCAACTGAAACTCGCCGCGGGGAGGGTAAACGGAGAGTGCACCGTGAACGATCACATCCATCCCGTCTTGGGGACGAAACTTTAAGAGACGTTTCTTCATTCTAAAACAGACTGCTCTGACTTGAGCATCACTGTCTTTGAGGGTGAAGTAACTGTGACCGGAACTGGGCGTTTTAAAGTTAGAAATTTCTCCCCGAACCCAGATATCCTGAAATTGGGTTTCCAGTTGAACTTTGACCTCGTGGACAATCTGAGACACGGACAGGATTTTCCGCTCCTCAAACATCTTGAATTCTTGCTGTTGCATCGGTGTTTGCGGATTCCTTGAAAGCTTGGCCTGACCAGTCAGTACGGGGTCTTTATAGGTGAAGAAAGTATATCGTTCACGACCCTGCCTGTCAAAACCCTTCCAGTGGGGTCTCTCCTCCAGGATTTGAGAGTTGTTCCTTCCCGTTCTTTTCCACTATCATGAGCAAATGGCTTGGTTTAAAAGGGATAAATCCCCGCTCCAAACTCCTGTTCAGCAGGAGAAGCGGGTCCAGACCGAGGGGCTTTTCACCAAGTGTCCGAACTGCGATAACGTGATTTGGAAGAAGGAACTGGAAAGCAGCCTGCATGTCTGTCCCAAATGTGACCATCACTTCAAGATCAGCGCCCGCCAGCGTCTGGAGTTTCTACTGGATGACGGTCGATACAAGGAATTCGATGCCCACCTGAAGTCCTCCGATCCATTGCACTTTGTCGACAAGAAAAACTATAAGGAACGTCTTGCCAAAGCCGTGAAGTCAACGGGCAGCAATGAAGCTGTGGTGAATGCCGAAGGCACCATCCATGGTCACCCTGTGATCTGTGCTGCCATGGAATACAGCTTTATCGGGGGCAGTATGGGATCGGTAGTGGGTGAGAAGATCACAAGAGCCATTGAGAGATCGCTGGATAGTCGAAAGCCCTTGCTTGTTGTCTCTGCAAGCGGCGGGGCGCGGATGATGGAGGGTGTTCTTTCGCTGATGCAAATGGCCAAGATTAGTGCTGCCTTGGCTCGACTGGACGAACAGCGTATTCCCTATGTCTCCTTGCTCACCGATCCGACCACCGGAGGAGTGACTGCCAGTTTCGCCATGTTAGGGGATCTGAATATTGCAGAGCCGAAGGCCCTGATTGGATTCGCCGGTCCCAGGGTGATCGAGCAGACCATCCGCCAGAAGCTCCCCGAGGGCTTCCAGCGGAGCGAGTTTTTGTTAGAGCATGGGATGGTGGATGCTGTGCTCTCACGAAAAGATCTTCCCGAATTCATTGCCGATTGGCTGGTCTTTATGGGGACGGACCGGCAGACTGGCTGATACAGACCTGACCACCTGACCGGCTGACCGCAGACCACAGACCGCAGACACGACAGAAGAAGTCAGGATTTTTTAGAACCTGAAACCTGGAACCTGGAACGCGCGCGAAGCGCGCTGGAACCATGAACTACTCCCAGTGTCTGACCTATCTGGAAAAGCTTGGCGATGAAGTGATGACCATGAAGTTCGGATTGGAGACGATCCGAGCACTCCTTGAGGCACT
>CBDUTA010000397.1:0-3117 GCA_965369785.1 uncultured bacterium | reverse complement strand
TTTCGTCGTAGACACAGCGAGGTGATGATATCAGACCACAGCCGGCAGAAAGGCTGAAATTCCAAATCCCAAACGCCAAATCTCAAACAAATTCCAAATTCCAAATCCCAAACCTGACCTGGAATACCGGAACGCGCGCGAAGCGCGCCGGAAAATCTCGTAGTTTTTCCAACTCAAACGTAATAGATAATGAGATGGACGAGGAAACCTTTCATTGCCTGGCGTTGAGTCTGGTTCCCGGTCTGGGCACCAGAAAGATCCACTTGCTCATGAAAGCCTGTGGGTCTCCGGTCAGTGTGTTCCGGCTTCCGTTTGCTCAGTTGGCTCGGTTTCGACTCGCTGAGGAAGCCAGGACCTTCCTTGCCAACGGATGTGCTCTTCGAGCAGCAGACGAGGCGGTTGGGCAGGCCGAGAAGCAGGGGATCCGGATCCTGTCGGTTCTCGATGACGAGTACCCGCATCAGTTGAAGGAGATCTTCGATCCGCCTCTGGTGCTCTATTGTCTGGGCAGTCCTTCCGTACTGCGGCGTCCTGCTATTGCCGTGGTGGGTTCGCGTCGCTGTTCCCTGTATGGAAAAGAAATAGCCCGAAAAATCACCCGCGAATTGTCTTCGCTGGGAATATGTATTGTCAGTGGTTTGGCTCGGGGAATTGATGCGCAAGCCCACAGGGGAGCCCTGGAGGGTGTAGGAACGAGCGTAGCCGTTTTGGGAAGTGGCGTTGATGTCATCTATCCTCGAGAGAACCGCCGGCTCTACCAGCGGGTCTGCGAGCGGGGATGTGTCATCAGCGAGTTTGTGTGCGGTAGTTTTCCGGCACCCCAAAACTTTCCAATCCGTAACCGGGTGATCAGTGGATTGTGTTATGGAACGGTCATTGTTGAAGCAGCGGAGTTTTCTGGCTCACTGATTACTGCACGGCTCACGCTGGAGCAAAATCGTGAGCTGTGGGCGGTCCCCGGAAACATCACCAGTAACGGCAGCTATGGTCCAAATTATCTGATCAAGCAGGGTGCGAAGATTCTTCTCGACATTCAGGATGTTCTGGAAGAGTTGCCGCCCTACGTTCTCGGCTTGTTGAATGAACCGGAAGCTACGGCACCAGGTTCCGTAGAATCTCTGACCGAAGGTGAAGAAAAAATTGTAAACCTTTTGGCTGTAGATGCGTCTTTGCATAGTGATCAGCTTTTGAACAGATCGGAACTCAGTCTCGCTCAGTTGAACGAGGTCTTGTTGCAACTGGAAATGAAAGGACTCATCCGACAATTACCGGGACGCAAGTTCAGCCGAACAGTCCTTTGAATGGAGAAGGTAATACTCAAGAGGTTAAGAGGTTTAGTGGTCAGGAGGTCAGGAGGTCAGGAGCAAGCCAGCCCCCTGTCAGTTGCTTGTGGTACTGATCACCTTCGTGCGAAGTAACAAAGGGGTATGCTATTTTGGTACAGTGAACTTTGATTTCACTAAGGTAGAGGAGAAGTAGAAGGTCTATGCCCAAAGCGATGGTCATCGTTGAGTCGCCCGCTAAGGCGAGAACGATCGAGAGATACCTGGGAAAAAACTATAAGGTGTGTGCCTCAGTAGGTCATATCAAGGATCTGCCCAAGAAAACTCTGGGTGTGGATATCAAGGATGATTTTCGTCCCACCTATGAAATCATTTCCGGGAAAACCAAGATAGTTAATGACCTGAAGAAAGCGGCCGGCAAGGCAACAGAGATCTATCTGGCAACGGATCCCGATCGCGAAGGGGAGGCCATTTGCCAACATCTGGCTGAGGAATTAAATGGAGGTGCCGACCGCAAGGTTTACCGCGTTCAGTTCAACGAAATCACCAAAAGCGCGATCTTGCATGCCTTCAAGAACCCTTCCACCATCGATCAGAATAAGGTGAGCGCCCAGCAAACCCGTCGTATTCTCGATCGGCTCGTCGGGTACAAGGTGAGCCCCCTGTTGTGGCAAAAGGTGCGCAGAGGGTTGTCTGCAGGCCGGGTCCAGACGGTCGCCCTGCGCCTGATTGTAGAGCGGGAAAAGGAAATTCGAGCCTTTGTATCGGAGGAATACTGGAGGTTCATAGCCCATCTCCAGGCCAAGAATCCTCCTTCTTTTGAAGCGGGAGCGGTCAAGCACAAGGGAAAGAAGTTCAAAATTTCCAATCAGGAGGAAGCCGATCAGCTCATGAAAGAGCTGCGTGCAGCGGATTTCGTGGTTTCCGAGGTGAAGAAAAAGAAAAGGAAGCGCAATCCGGTTCCTCCCTTCATCACCAGCAAGCTTCAGCAGGAGGCCTCTCGAAAACTGAGGTTTTCCGTAAAGAAATGCATGGTAGTGGCCCAGCGTCTCTATGAGGGTGTGGAACTCGGGGATGGGGAAAGTGTGGGCTTGATTACTTATATGCGCAGCGATTCCACACGTGTTGCTGATTCTGCTTTGACCGAACTCCGTGAGTATGTGCAGACGACCTACGGAAAGGAATATCTGTCTCCCAAACCGGTCGTCTATAAGAGCAAAAAGGGTGCCCAGGATGCCCATGAGGCGATTCGGCCTACTTCGGTGCTTCATGAGCCGGAAAAGATCAAGACCTTCCTGGGCCGTGACGAGTATCGGCTTTATGAGTTGATCTGGAGGCGGTTTGTGGCTTCCCAGATGACTCCGGCCCAGTTCGATCAGACGGAGATTGAGATTGAGGCGAGCGAAACCCTCTTTAAGGCCGTGGGAACGGTGATGAAGTTTGACGGTTTCTTGAAGCTTTATCGGGAAGGGCGCGATGATGCGCCTCCCGAGGACGATAAAAAGCCCCTTCCCGAAGTGGAAAAAGGGGAGAGGTTGCAGGTGGAAGAGATCGTTCCGGAGCAGAAGTTCACTCAACCCCCTCCACGATATACCGAGGCCACTCTGGTCAAGGCTTTGGAAGAAAAGGGTATCGGTCGTCCTTCCACCTATGCCCAGATTCTTTCCGTCATCACTTCTCGCGACTACGTCAACAAGGAGGAGAGGCGTTTTGTGCCTACCGAGACGGGCGAGGTGGTAACCGAACTACTGGTCGAGCACTTCGGGGGGATTTTTGCCTACGACTACACGGCCAAGCTGGAGCAGGGTCTAGATGAAATTGAGAGTGGCAAGGA
>CBDUTA010000396.1:0-3132 GCA_965369785.1 uncultured bacterium | reverse complement strand
TTTCGATGGAACGCCGGTACTCATAGGGAGTTGTGGCCCCAACGCACTGGATCTCTCCCCTTGAGAGGGCAGGCTTTAAGATATTAGCCGCGTCCAGAGACCCTTCTGCGGAACCTGCACCTACCAGGGTATGCAACTCATCGACGAAGATAACGAAGCTGGGATTCTCCACCAACTCCTTCATAATGGCTTTGAGACGCTCCTCAAACTGACCTCTGTATTTCGTTCCTGCCACGATCAACGAGATATCCAGGGCCAGCACTCGCTTTTCCGCGAGCATGGAAGGGACATCCCCACTGACGATCTTTTGGGCCAAACCTTCCACGATTGCCGTCTTCCCCACACCCGGTTCTCCGATGAGCACCGGATTGTTCTTGGTACGCCGGCAGAGGATCTGAATAATCCGCTCGATCTCAGCATCTCGTCCCACCAGGGGATCCAGTATTCCGTTGGCGGCTGCTTCGGTAAGATCACGGCTGAACTCGGTCAGGATCAGTGCCTCTTTGGCCTTGGAAGGTGCGGCCCGATCACTGCCTGTCCCCCCCCCTGCCACCGCCTCGCGCACACGCGAAAGCCTGAGACCGTTTTCATAGAGAATCTCACTCGCCAGAGACTTCTCTTCACGCAACAAACCCAGCAGGATATGTTCTGTTCCAATGTAGTTGCACATCAGCCGATCGGCCTCCTCGGCCGCATAAGTGAGAACTCTTTTCGATTCTTCACTTAGGGGCAACTCTACAGAGGTGGAGATTTTCTCCCTCACCGAACTACGACTTTCAATTTGTCTTCGGATGCTTTCGAGAGCGGCCTCGGCATGGGGAAAGAAACGACTACTGAGAGCTTTATCTTCCCTGAGCAGCCCCAACAGAACGTGCTCCGTTTCGATTCGTCGGGCGCCTAACTGGCTGGTTTCATAACGCGCAAAGAAGATGACTCGCCTGGCTTTTTCTGTGTATTTCTCAAACATAAGGCCGTTCCACAACCTGTACTTATCTTTTAACAGAAATTACCATCCTCCGGCAACTCGCAGTAACAGCTGTGACGATAAAGATTTGCCTGACATTGGAAAGTCCCAAATCATAAATCCTAAATCTCAAATCATAAACAAATCCCAAATCTCAAACTGCAAATCACAAACAACTGCGGTTAAGACAGTCCGTGAACCCGTTTTGAGAATTGGAATTTGGACTTTGGAATTTGGAATTTGGAATTTGTTTGAAATTTAGGATTTGGGATTTGGAATTTACGGTGAGAATTCGGGGACGGTCCCGAAATTCTCACCTAGACCAGCTTACCTTCTTCAAGATGCTTTTCCAAACCGCACAAAGCAGCCAGCTTGAGGTTGTGGGTGACGATAATTGAGGTCAAATGGTGACGGCGATGGACGTCCAGAAGAAGATCATAAATCGCCTCCGCCGTATGTTCATCCAGATTGCCCGTCGGCTCATCGCCCAGCAGCAGGCTCGGTTTGCCCACCAGCGCACGGGCAACGGCAACCCTCTGTTGTTCCCCTCCCGATAATTGTCCCGGCTTGTGGTGAGCTCGATCGCCCAGGCCCACTTCATCCAGCAGAGCGCATGCCCTGGTCCTGGCCTCGGCAAAAGCGATCCGCCGCAGGAGCAGTGGAAACATCACATTCTCCAGGGCAGAAAACTCCGGAAGCAGATGATGGAACTGAAAGATGAATCCGATCTTTTGATTACGGAATTGGGCCAACTGCTGGCCCTCTAAACAGGTGACCTCCTCCCCTGCCAGGAAGATCTCTCCCGCGTCGGCTCGATCCATCCCTCCAACCAGATGAAGGAAGGTACTCTTGCCCGATCCGCTGGCGCCCGTCACCGCCAGCATCTCTCCCTTTTCCAATTGCAGGGACAGATCGATCAGGATGCGCAGCTTCTCATTTCCGGACTGGAACGACTTGTAAAGTCCTTGAATCTTGAGGAAGTTATTCATACCTCAATGCTTCGATGGGATCCAATCGGGACGCTGCCCGGGCTGGATATAAGGTAGCCAAAAATGTGATCAGAATCGCCAGGACCGAAACCAGAATCAGGTTACTGGAGTTCAATTCAAAGGGAACATAAGGGATCGCATAGACCTGCGCTTCAAGACGGAACACCTGGTAAGTGTCGAGGTACCAAGCTGCCGCACTGCCCAGCAGATCTCCCAAAATCGTTCCCACTAATCCAATCGTCAAACCTTGCAGCATAAAGACCGCCATGATGGTTCGAGTGGTCCCTCCCATGGCCGTGATGATGGCGATATCACGACTCTTCTCCACCACCATCAGGGTCAGTGTCCCCACAATGTTGAGGGAGGCTACGAGAATAATCAGCCCAATGGCGATGAACATGGCCAGTCTTTCCAACTCTAAAGCCGAAAACAGAGGCCGATTCAGTTCAATCCAGGTACTGGTCAAGTAGCCGGAACCGACGATGCTCTTTACCTGGGTAGCCACCGAGGGAGCCTCGTCAATATTGTGAATTCGCAGCTCGAGAGTTGAGGCCTGGTTGGGAGAGAGTCCAAAAAAGTCTTGAGCGGCCTCAATGGAAAAAAGGACCCAGTTGGCATCGTATTCCCAAAGACCCGACTCAAAAATAGCCATTACCCGAAAGGTCTTGATACGCGGCATCCGACCCAGCGGGGAAAGCTCTCCTTGAAGACCCATGGCGCGAATACTCTCCCCCACAGCCACTCCCAGAGACTGGGCCAGATCCTTTCCCAGAACAACAGCGGGGATGGAACTCGTTTGGTCAAACCCGTCCAGACTGCCTGCGATGATGGTGGGAAAGAGATCGGAAGATTGCTCCGTTTTGCCCAGGTCGATCCCCTTGAGCATAACGGGCTGTTCGCGAACATCACTCACCAGAAGAGCCTGGCCATAAATGGTAGGGATAAGAGCCCTCACCTCAGGCATCTCTCTGATCTGTTCAGCCAGGGATCGATACTCGGAAATCGGTCCGGAACTGGCCTTCAACACGTTAACATGTGAGGTGGCGCCCAGAATCCGGTTCTGGAACTCCCCTCTAAAACCCGCGTTCAAAGCCAGGGCGATATTCAGAGTCATCACCCCCGCCGTCACCCCCACCACCGAGATCAAAGTAACGACCGAGATAACCGCCTGCTTACGTC
>CBDUTA010000395.1:0-3198 GCA_965369785.1 uncultured bacterium | reverse complement strand
GGGAAACCCTTCAGAGGCGAGTGGATCAGTACGGTGTGGCTGAGCCGACGATCACGGTGTATGGCAGCGGCCAGTTGAAAGATCAGATCATCGTGGAGCTGCCGGGCGTTGAGGATTTTGATCGTGTCCTTAACCTGATCAAGACGACGGCAAGACTTGAACTCAAGCTCGTCCACCCCAGCCTGGGTGGTCCCTATGCCACTCGGGAGGTGGCTCTGCAGGCCTTTAGCAATAATCTTCCTGCAGACTATGAAATTCTGCCCTCTCGCAATCCGACGGAAACCGGGGAGCAGACCATGTATATGGTGGTCCGCAAGGCTCAGTCGATCGGTGGCGAGCATCTCAAGGATGCCCGTCGCTCGCAGGACAGTTTCACAGGGCGTGCGGAAATCGTGTTTTTCCTGAAGGCTGAAGGGGTGAATCTGTTTAGCCGGACCACTGAACAGAACGTAGGAAATCGGTTGGCCGTTGTACTGGATGATGAGATTCGCTCGTCGCCCAACATCAACGAGAGAATCGCCAGCGAGTCGGCTCGAATCACGGGAAGCTTTACCACGGAACAGGCGGACGATTTGGCCCTGGTTTTGCGCTCGGGAGCTCTGCCGGCTGCTATTCGAATTCTCGAAAATAGAATCATTGGGCCTTCCCTGGGACTCGATTCCATCCGCAGGGGAATTCTGGCATCTGTGGTGGGCTTGGCTCTGGTGGTGGTAGGAATGCTCTTTGTGTACAGACTCTCGGGGATTAATGCGATTATCTGCCTGGCTTTTAACCTGATTATCCTTCTGGGAGTGCTGGCCTACTTTCACGCTACCTTGACCCTCCCGGGAATCGCCGGAGTCATTTTGACGATCGGCATGGCAGTGGATGCCAATATCCTGATCTTCGAGAGAATCAAGGAAGAGATCGGTCGGGGAAAGGCCATCCGCAGTGCCGTTGCTGCTGGCTTTGACCGCGTGTTTTCTACCGTCATTGATACCAACACGACCACTCTGGTTGCTGCGCTTTTCCTTTTCCAGTTTGGAACCGGTCCGGTACGTGGCTTTGCTGTGACTTTGGCGGTCGGTTTGCTCGCCAATATATTTACTGCCGTCTTTGTTTCAAGGACACTCTTTCGTTTGGTTTTGGAACGACGTGAGGTGAAGAGGCTTTCCATATAAGTATCTCGTTCCATAAATTCGATGATGTTTATGGACTGAGACACTAAAAAGCGAGGCACAAAACGGCGCCTTTGGTGACTAAAGACTGGAGAAGCCGGAGCGAATATGGATATTGTCAAGAATCCTAAGATCGATTGGCTGGGCATGAAGTGGATCTTCATCAGCATATCGCTGGTGCTCATAGTTATCGCAGGAGTGTCCGTGGTGAGTGGAGGGCTGAATCTGGGTGTGGATTTCACTGGGGGAACGCTGGTTCACGTGAAGTTCCAAGAGGAGCCTCAACTGGAGCGGATTCGTGAAACTCTGAGTGAAGCCGCTCTGCAGGCAGAGGAAGTCGTACGCTTTGATGAATTTTCTCGAAACGAGGTTCAAATTCGTATGGCCAGTGTGGAAGGTGAGGAGGCCCAGGACCTTACTCTTGAGAGCAATCAGGTCTTTGAAGCCCTTCGTCAAGAATATGATCAAAGCCAGTCGGAGGCGGGAAAGCTCGATCTCAATAATATTTCCAAGAGCGCACTGTCGGCCCGCTTACAGGAACTGAATCCAGAAAATTCCAGCGAGGAACAGACCATCTCGGAGTTGAGTGAATACTACCGAGAGCTGGCCGACAAGATCATCGATTATCGAACCGATCAGAGCGGGATGATCCGGGATTTTTCCGAGCTGGATCCCTTGGGGATTCCGACGGCTGTCGTGGAGACACTGAGTGAGGAGTCTTACCTGGGTAGTTTTACCGTCATCAGTGTGGAAAGTGTCGGACCCAAGGTAGGCCAGGAGATGCGAACGCGGGCTCGTGATGCCGTCTTCTTTTCCCTGGTGGGGATGTTAATTTACATCGCCATTCGGTTTTGGCCCATTTACGGGTTTGCCGCGTTGGTGGCCCTCTTTCACGACGTGTTCATCACGGTGGGAATTTTCGCCTTAACCGGGCGGGAAATTTCCCTCACAGTGGTGGCGGCCCTGCTGACTCTGGTGGGCTATTCCATTAACGATACGATCGTCGTGTTCGACCGGGTGCGGGAGAACTTGCGGCTCATGCGAAGAAATGATCTGGGCACGATCATCAATACCAGCATTAACCAAACATTGAATCGCACCATTATGACTTCCGGGATGACTTTCCTGGCCGTCTTTTCTCTCTATTTGTTTGGTGGACAAGTCTTGCAGGGATTCTCATTTGCACTGGTGATCGGTATAATCGTGGGCACCTATTCGTCGATTGCCATTGCGAGTCCCATTGTTCTTTGGTGGCAGAACTATTTGGACCGGAAAAAGGCACGTTCCTAGACCGTTTTGCTTGGAAAAGCCATCGCTTAATTTGTTTCCTACTAGTATGTTATGGGAATTACAGGAAGGATCTTGACTCGATTGGAAGCCAGTAGTAATATTGCGCGATCCAAAGAGAGTATTTCTTGTAGGGGGTTAAGAGTCAGGATTTGGAAGGGGAGAGTAGATGTTTGAGAACCTGATCGAATCTTCGCCTGATCGAATGGGTCGGGATAAAAAGGCACTGTTCGTTTCTTTTGTTGTCCACCTCGTCCTCATTACGACGATGGTGCTGATTCCGCTGATCTATTACGACGTTTTGCCTCAACAGGAACTGTTGACGTTTCTGGCTGCACCACCACCACCACCGCCGCCACCGCCACCGCCACCGCCGCCGACCGCACCACCTCCACCCGTTCAGCAGGTACAAGTGGTCAAATTGGATCCGACCCAGTTTGTGGCACCCATTGAAATACCCACCGAGATTCCTCCTCCCATGGAGGATATTCCGGAAATCACCAGTATCCTGGACCCCAATGCGGGAGGCCTGATGGGTGGAGTTCCCGGAGGTCTCGTGGGTGGAGTGATCGGTGCAATTCCCAACGCCATGCCGCCTCCCCCACCTCCTCCTAAAAAGAAGGATCCGATTCGGGTGGGTGGAAATGTTCAATCCTCGAAGCTCATTGTTCGGGTGGAACCGACATATCCAGAACTGGCCAAACGGGCTCGGATTCAGGGTATCGTGTTGCTGCAGGTCACGGTCGGTGAGACG
>CBDUTA010000394.1:0-3198 GCA_965369785.1 uncultured bacterium | reverse complement strand
CAATATCCATACCAGAGCGGAGAGGATTGAGTAATCCTTATGGATTCAATCGATTAGGAAAGAGCCTCCGGAGTACACGGGAGACATTCAGACAAACATCGGGGATACGACCCATTCAGTTGGGTCAAAACGCACTGAGAGATCAGGAAGGTCGGAGCTAGAAGAAACGGGGCAGCCAGCGCTTCCAGTCCTTCTCCAGGCGCTGGGCGGGGGATTTAAATTCCTTCTCAAGGGCTTCTTCGAAGGAAACTCCTTGCGACATCTGCTTGAGCAATCGAGGCATATGCCAAAAACCGTAGCGCTGGGCCAGATAGGCCACCACCGAGTGGGACTGATCATAGCCCAACCTCACCTGGTTAATGGAGCTACCCCTGAAGAGACTCTCGATCTGGCTCCACGGCACAAGCTCATCGGAGTCCAAAGCCTGCTTCAGTGAACTCGCAGGCTTGCTGGATTTGGAGAATTTGGCTTCCTGGTACTCGGCCAGTCCTTCGTTGAACCAGTGGGGAACCCGGCCTCGAGAAAGCTCGTAGACGACCGCATGGGTGTATTCGTGAACAACGGTTCCCTTCACAGAGCCCAGGTCTCGCTCGCTTTCCGGCATGGGAACACGGATCTTTCCATCGAACATCCCCACCAGCCACTCCGGAACTCCTGCCCGAACTTTCCGGAACGTCTCCTTGCTGTAGAGCAACACCACGATTTTATGTTCGGGGCGATGCTGAAAATCACGCCCCACATCCAGCCGGGCCTGTCGCAGAACTTTCCGGATATCAAATCCCGTCGATCGTTTGACGGAATCGTCGTAGCGCAGTGTAAAGTAGAGGTCGGCCACACTACTCATGTCCGATTCCACCTTGGATTCCCGGCCCACTCGGTCCAATCGACTGGCCAGCCCGTTCATGCGGGGATCCAGTTTCTGGGCCTTTTTCCAGGCCCGTTCGGCCTTGGGGAGCTGTTGGTTGTCATATTCGATGTCTCCTAACAGAACGTAGGCTGGCGCTAGCTTGGAGTTCGAACGCAGGGCCTTCTCCACCAGTCCCTTGGCTTTCAGGTGACGGTAACTTCTATAAGAATGGGCGCGATTCGGTTCCTGATAAAGTTGATAGGCATGGTTGAGATGGACCAGGCCGAGGTTTTCTTTGAAACGGGTATTGCTACGATCCAGTCGAAGCGCCTCCTCCATTTGGCGGGTGGCTTCTTCCCATTTCTTCTGATTGCCCAGGACCATGGCATAATTATTGTAGGCAATCGCTAACTGATTGCGTAGATTTTGGTCTCCCCGGTTGGAACGGACCTGCTGCTTCAGCGATTGGATCGTAGCAGGCCAGTTTTCCTGGGCCGCAAGGGGAGGAATGACCAGCACCAGGACCCCCAAGAGAATCCACATGAACGGGTAAAATCGTGTAAGTATTCTATTCATAGGCCTTTTGAAAGTATCGTAAATCCGCCGTCAGGGCGTCAATTCAGGAGGTCAAAGAGGGTCTGTCAGTCCAGACTCCGGGCTAGGAGAAGTGGCGCTCGATGATGCGCTGAGCGGCGAACACCGAGACCGATGCCTGCGGTGTGCCGCTGTTGCCTGTGGTCACCCGGGGAATGACACTGCCATCACAAACGAACAGGTTGTCCACGTCATGGGATTCAAAATAGGGATCGACCACGGAAGTCCTGGGGTCGATCCCGGCACGGCAAGATCCCACCAGGTGTGCTCCTCGACTGGAAGGGCCCATCACCACGGGCACGTCCATGGAGGTAACCTTGCTGGCTCCCATCTCGGTGAGAACCTCATGGGCCATTTTCAATCCTTCCTTGTGGCGCCGGATGGTAAGGCTGTGGTCTCCCCCAGCATGAGCTTGCCATCGGAATCAAAATACCAACGGCCCGAGGGCTTGGCCACACTGGGCCGTAGAGACCCTGTTCGTAAGATTTCCTTTTCACGCATGAAGCTCTTGTGAGCTCGACCGAATGGGGGCGCAAAAACGTTCAGTGCAGCCCGATCGGGAAGACGAGCCTCCCCGAAACCAGCTCGAAAGAGAAGCCTTCCTTCCCCATCTTTCCGATCGTCGTGGATCATGAAGTAGCCTCGAAGGCTCCCCGCCTCTCCATCTCCCATAGGCTCATCAAAAAGAGCGCTTAGGCCGGGTAAAAAACCGTGCCCATCGATATGCTGACCCACGTTGGGGTTGGCGACCAGAATGGGATTTTGCCGCCAATCGGGAGGACCATACCCGGAGTGCATCAGCAGTGGAGCGGTGCGGCGGATCCCGCAGCAGATCATGATTTTCTCGGCCGTCATCTGGTAGCGGGTGCCACCCGAGAGACAAACCAACCCGCGGGCCACCCCTCGCTCCCCTTTCACGTCGATCAGGATCTTCTCCACCAGGGTATCGGGGATGATATCCACCCCCTGCTCTTCCGCTTTGGGGACATAAGTGGCCAGAGTACTGGCCCTGGAGTCGTATCTGCACATTTGGGGACTGTTGCAGTAATCGCAGTGGAGACAATTGCTCCGGGCTCCCCACTGACGCCTCGGCTGGTGTCCCATTCTCCCCGCCACCTGTACGAAGAGCCGGTTGCCCGGGGTGTCGACCTCGTCCGGATAATGGTGGATGTTGAATTCCTGCCGGATCTCCGCCACCGCTTTCTTCAGATTTTCCTCGGTCCAGTCCACCCCCGTCTCCTTCTCCCAGTGGACATAGTCCATGGGAAAAGGGAGAAAGGCCTGGGCATCCCAGTGAAGGGAGCTTCCCCCGACAAGTTTGGCGGATCCGTTCTCCCAGTGAAAAGGCGGGAAGTCTCCGGGGAGATTCGTGATCACCCTTCGCCTCACGGGATTCCCATATCCGGGCCTGGCATCTCCCTTCAAATAGGGACCCGCTTCAATCAGGGCCACCTTTAACCGGTCTCCGGTACTGGGATGGATTCCTTGTTCGGCGATCTTAGCGGCAAGGATGGGGCCCGAGAAACCGGCTCCCACAATGGCCACATCATAACGGGTGTCGGGCATGCTTTGCTTCTCTTGCCCGAAGTCTAACAATGGGTTGAATGAAAGCCCAGAGGGGTTTCTTGCCCCAAAAGACTTCTGTCCCTTTTAACGCCTTTAACGAAAGTTGAAACTGAGTTCCACCCTCCACAGGCGGGGGTGACCGAAGTGGGTTCCGCTGAAGGGATTCCCAAAGTTGAAGGCGAATTCCTCGC
>CBDUTA010000393.1:0-3206 GCA_965369785.1 uncultured bacterium | reverse complement strand
CTGGACCGGTCAGACTCTTGCTGATCCGTATTCGAACTCCAGATCTCTCCATCTCGAATTCTTCAATATTGGATTTTTCGATCAGCTCGATGAGCTCTCTGATCTCTTTGATGTTCATGCCCGGATCATTGTCCTTGCTTGGTCTTGATTAGTCAATTAAATCGGTGTCTGTGTATAATCCGGGCTACTGATCTCGTTTGGACAGTAACTGATAACCGTTCTGGGTCACCACGACGGCGTCTTCAATTCTCACCCCATACTGGCCGGGCAGGTAGATTCCCGGCTCGATGGTAAAGGCCATCCCTTGCTGGATCTCAGCAGGTCTGAGGGTGGAAACCCTGGGCAATTCGTGTACCTCCAGACCGAGACCGTGCCCGGTACTGTGCCCAAAATAATCTCCGAATCCATGCCCTGAAATCACTCCGCGCGCTGCAGCATCGATCTGGCTGGAGAGAACACCGGGTTCAATCAGGTCGAGAGCCGCCTCCTGGGCTTCTTGAACCACTTGATAAATGGCTGGTCGTTGGGCCTCAGACAACAAGTGAATTCGTGTGAGATCGCTACAGTAACCTTGATATTTCAGGCCAAAATCGATCAACACAAACTCATCCGATTGGATCTCTCTGGCTGTGGAAGAGCCGTGAGGAAGAGAGCTGCGCGGTCCTGAGGCAACGATCGTTTCGAAGGCAAGGCCCTGGCCTCCTGCCTTGCGGAGTTCGAACTCCAGAATACCTGCAACTTCCCCTTCCGTCATTCCCGAGCAGACCTGTTTCACGGATTGGGGATAAGCATTTTGAGCCATCTGAAAGGCCCTTTCCAGGAGCTCTATTTCCTTTTCGTCTTTGATCATTCGGAGTTCTTCGATCAGGTCACGGGTGGGGACCCACTCAACAGGTAGGTTCCAGGACTGGAGTCGTAGAACGAAATCGTAGGAGACATGGTGAGCTTCAAGACCGATTCTGGGGTTGTCACCCTTGACGAGGCTGGAATTCGAAAGAGTCGTTTTGAGCGTGTCTTCAAGGGATTTCTCTGCCAGCATGCTCTGACAGTTGACGGTTTCGGAGGCAGCTTGTTCCCTGTACCTCGAATCCACGATCAGATGCGTCTCTGCCCCCAGAAAGCAAGCCAGTCCGGTAGAACCCGTAAAATCAAAGAGGTAGTGTAGATTCGGAGGATGGGTGACGAGAAAACCATCCAGGCGATGCGCTTCCAGGGCCTTGAGCCATCGCCTGTAGCGAGATTCCAAATCTGGGAGGATCACCCCTGGATCCGAGCGGTAATGAAGAAGATGATTTCCCGGGTATCCTTCGCCCTTGTTTTGGTCTTGAACAGATTTCCGAGCAGGGGGATTTTGCCAAGACCTGGGACTCGGCTCTCGGAGTCCGTCTCCTGCTGGACATAGATGCCGCCGATCACCGTCGTTCCCCCGTCTGTGACCATGACCTGAGTGGTCGCTTCGCTGGTCTGAATGGCGGGAATTCCAAGGACGGTTCTGGCGAAATCGGGGATATTATTTTCCACGTGAATGTTCAGGAGAATCGTTCCCACGTTCGTCACTCGGGGAATGACGGTCAATTGCAAAGCGGCTGTTTGGAACTGGACGGTGGTGGTGAAATTCTGCTGCACGGGAACGGGAATCTCGGAACCCTGAGTGATGGTTGCTTCCGTGTTGTTCTGTGCCGTCACTCTCGGTTTGGATAAGATCCGTGCTTCACCTTCTGACTCTGCCGCTGAGATGAGCGCGTCCAGGCGAACAGTATTCATCAACCCGCCAACCACCAGGTCGGCCAGGGCAGTGAGTTGACCTTCAGCAAGCGTACCTGTGTCGATCTGACTGGTCACCTGGTCGGTCGGCACGATCCTACCGAACCCGGCTCCCAGCTGAACGCCCAGGGAACGGGAGAAGTTGGTTGAAGCCTCGATGATGCGAGCTTCGATTTCAACCTGTGCTTCGGCCACGTCCAGGATGGTGAGCAGGTCGGTCACGGCATCAATACCAAAGGGAACGTCGCTGATGATCAGAGTGTTGGTGCGATCATCGACGTTCATGCTCCCGCGGTCGGTCAGATGGGGTTCCAAGGTCCCAACGATCTCAGCACCGGTGGCGTAATTGAGGCGCTTGGTGACAGTCAGGGTGTCGGCAGCAACAAGAGTAGCCTGTTTCAGTTGCTGGTTGATTTCCTGTTCGGCTCTTAACTTGTCCTGGGTGGAGATACGTACCAGATTTCCCTCGATCCTCTTAGCCAGTCCCTGACTCTGCAGGACGGCGTCAAAGAGTTGATCCCAGGGAACCTGTTCCACGTTCAGCGTGAGTGATCCGCCCACTTCGGGGTCGATTAAGATGTTCAGTCCGCTTAACTCCGATATGGTTCTAAAGAAGTCGGTGACGGAGATCTGCACCACTTTGAGTGAAACGGGTTGGCCCTCGTATGGACCCTGTGCTTGAGCACTCGGGCTTGCCAAATAAAGCGAAAAAGAGCAAGCCAAAGCAAGACATAAAACCTGAGTTAGGCCTCTTTTTAAGATGTGTTCTTTGGTATGGGGCATTCTTCTAATCCTCTTCTGTAAACAGCCGTTTGACCACTTTTAGGGTTTCTCTGCCGCCTCGTGGGTCAAAAACTTCTTGAATGAAAACCACCTCTTCTTCTGAAATCTCGAATACATAACCGTCGAACAGTTTGTTTTCCTCGCGGGCCAGATAAGTAAAACTGTCCACACCTCTGAGAATAACGACTCGGTTTCCTTCCCCTACTGCCACTCCAGTGACGGTCACCTCGGAGATGGCCAATCCCACCAAGCCTAAAGGTCTTTCACTCAGGGGGGGGAGTTCCGGGATGAAGACCTGGGGCTGCTCCTGACGAAAAAGCTCTTGCAAGTTGACAAAGGGATCTCTTTTCCCCCTGGGGTTATAGACTTGGGCGAGAAGATCTATGGGCAGTCCCAAGCTGCAAATAACTAGAATGAGGAAAATCCCGAGGACCTTATTAAAAGCCTGTCTCATTTTCTTTGTTCTGTTGAAATCCTTGTTGTCAGACTCTAGTTAGCCCGGATTATGAATAGGTTTTTGTTGCGAGGCGTCGAAAATGCCGTCCCGACCAGGCGCGCGACTGAGGGCACCGCAGGCGTACTGTACGGTACGTCGAGGAGCCCAAGCGAGCGCAACGCAGTCAGGGCGGATGGTTTCGGCGCCACAGTAAAAAATTTAT
>CBDUTA010000392.1:0-3210 GCA_965369785.1 uncultured bacterium | reverse complement strand
TCCTGGCACGACGGAGTCGCAGAGATATTTTTTCCGCCAGCAGGTCAATAATCTCACGCGGATAAAGAGCTCCAGGCGCCGCCAGCAGTTCGGGAACCGCCGTGACGGAAATGAAGCGGAGCCGGCCGCTCTCGATCTGTCCGGAAATGAGCGGCTCTTTCAAAAACTCGGGATTCAGATAGGCCAGAGCCACAACCACATCGGCTGTGCGCACTTCATCCCAAACCTCCTGCGGCCACCAGTTTCTCCAGTGCTGTTCCCGGAGTAAGGCTGCCGTATCTGAAGCGGCCAATAGAGGAAGGGAGTGCACCCGGACCTGTGCTTTCTTCTCGCGAGCAGCCTGCTCAAAAACCTGGGGCAGCAAAGGACTGATGCTGGAGTCTGAGAGGATCACAACCTGTTCCCCCGGCACAAGGGAAGCCACATCACCCATGACCTGCCGGGCTGCCTGCAACAGGGGTTCTGGTCGAAACACGGGCTTCAGAGTGATCGGCTGGAGGTACTCGGGAAGACGATATCCACCGGGCATGGTGGGTCGTTGGGCCCACGACATCTCAGGCCCCAACAAGATTAAGGTGCTGATGACGGAAAAAAGAGTAAGCGTTGCTCTAAAGATCAAAAGAAAATCCCGCTCAAGTACCGGAAGCGGGAGGATTTTACAACGTTTTCCTGCCGGGATACAATCCTTTCTCGGGATACAATCCTCTCTAAAACCAATCTTCGACTCTGGATAGGAGGTAAAGCAATGGGTGATACATTTCCGAAGCTCAAAGCAGCCGCCGTACAGGCGGCACCGGTACTACTCGATCGCGAAGCAACCGTTGCCAAGGCTTGTCGACTTATCGAAGAAGCCGGAGACGCCGGAGCCCAGGTGATCGGCTTTCCCGAATGCTACATCCCGGGACATCCCTATTGGTATGACTTCTATGTAGCCAACGATCCGATCTGTAACACTTTCAATCTGGAACTTTTCAAGAATGCAATGGTCGCCCCAAGCTCCGACACCGAGGCCCTGGGACGAGCGGCACGGCGTGCCAAGGCCTATGTGGTCATGGGGGTCGCGGAAAAGGAAGCGGGAAGTTACGGAACCCTCTACAACACCCAGTTGTTTTTTGGGCCCGATGGCTCTTTACTGGGCAGACATCGAAAACTGATACCTACAATCTGGGAGCGCCTGGTTCACACGGGTGGTGATGGGAGTACGTTGGGCACCTATGACACTCCTTTCGGTCGATTGTCCGGTTTGATTTGCGGAGAGAACATCAACAGTCTGGCCCGCACCGCCCTGCTGCTGGAAGGTGAAGTGGTTCACGTTGCGAGCTGGCCTTCCTTTGCCACCAAGGGTTATGAGCGCCAGTTCCACACCATGGACGTTCGAATGCGTTATTACGCCTTCGAGGGACGTATTTTCGTCCTGTCGGTCTGCTCGGTTTGGAACGAAGAAATGAAAGATGTGCTTCAACTGGACGCCAAAGCACGTTCCAGCTTTATCGGCGAGGGAGGTCACTCGGGTATCCTCAATCCGATGGGTGACTACATCGTGGGTCCCCAGGACGAAGGGGAAACGATCCTCTACGCTGATCTCGACCTGGAAGAGGTCACACGAGGCAAGATGGTGCATGACGTCACCGGCCACTACCAGCGCTTTGACGTCTTCTCCCTTCAGGTCAACCGACAGGCTTATCCCCGGAAGCTGGTTGAACCCCTTGCCGAACAGCAGGCCGTGCCCCTGGGTGTCGACGAGGAGAGCGAAGAAAGTGTTCCCCTGGTCCAGGATCCTCATCTGGTCACAAAGTCCTAGCCGGACCGGACCTTGCCTTTGTTATAATCGAAGAGGTGAATGATTCTGGGATACTCCTGACCAATATCGATTCCGTTCCCGGCAAAACCATTGTCGAACACTTTGGATTGGTCCAGGGAACTACCATTCGTGCCAAGCACATCGGCACGGACACCCTGGCCAGTCTAAAAAATATCATCGGTGGTGAACTGAAGGGGTACACCAAACTGCTGCAGGAGTCCCGTCAGGAGGCGACCTCAAGGATGATCGAACAGGCCCGCCAGCTGGGAGCAAACGCCATAATCAATATCCGCTTCGCCACCTCCTCGGTCGCTAAAGGGGCAGCAGAGCTCTTCGCCTACGGTACCGCCGTTCGCATCGAGTAAGAGAGAACAAAGCCGATGTTTGACCTGGCCCTATTCCTCATCCTGTTAACGATGGGGTACTTTTCCGGTCGAGTCACTGAGCATCGGCACTACAAATCCATTCTGCTGCGCGAGAAGGTCTCCCTCCGACTGCCCACCGTTACCAGCAACATGCTGCCCGAAGTGGATCAGATCGAAAATTCGTTTCTGGTCTCCGGAAGCTGTGTGATCTCCATCGACTATTTCAAGCGCGTCCTGGCAGGCCTTCGAAATATCATGGGGGGCAGGATAACGGCCTACGAAACGCTGATCGACCGGGCACGCCGCGAGGCCATCCTGAGGATGAAAAATGAGGCTCTGGGTAGCCATATTATCGTCAATACGCGAGTGGAAACGGCCAGTATTTTCAGCTCCACCAACCAAAACGGCATTGGAAGCGTTGAGGTCTTTGCCTACGGTACGGCAATCAAGCTGAAAAAGACGCTTTGAAGTACACACCCAAGCTCCTCACCAAAAACGTCAACACTTCCACAACCCATCCGTTGAGAGAGTTTGCCATCCTGACTGGAGGCATTCTCGGAGCCCTGATAGTGGGTTACGTCCTGTTGGGCTTTGCCTTGGAATGGGTCGTCATCCCTCGCATACCTCAGAGTGTGGAACGATCTCTGGGGGAACTGTTTCTGGGGAACTTCTCCGTCGAAGACTCACCCGAAGCCCAACACCTTCAGGACATCCTGGATCGGTTGGTCGAGCATGCGTCCTCACAAACACGTGAGTACCAGCTCCATGTCGAGGAGAGTCCGATGGTCAATGCGATGGCACTGCCCGGCGGACACATCGTGCTCTATCGAGGTCTACTCGACAGAGTGGAATCGGAAAACGAACTGGCCATGATTCTTGGACACGAACTGGGGCACTTCGCCAAACGCCACCATCTCAAAGGATTGGGGCGGGGGCTGGTGCTTTTGGTTCTCTCCGCCACCCTGCTGGGAGACGAGAGCGGGATTACTCAATTTCTCCAGGACAGTCTGGCCACGGTAGAATCTCGATTCTCCCAGCGACAGG
>CBDUTA010000391.1:0-3242 GCA_965369785.1 uncultured bacterium | reverse complement strand
GCGCGACGGGAGGCTCCCCCACGCGTAATAACCGTACGCTGAGGACGCCGAACGAGGGGGTACCCGCTTGCGGGTCGCGCAGTCAGGACCGGATGATTTCACAGCTGCAGTAGAGAATTTATGAATACTCCGGGCTATTCCACTACGACACATTTGTAAGTAGCCATATAGGTGTACAGGGCAGCCGTGACCAGGTAAAGAAAGGGAAAAAGGGGGACTTCCAATCCCGTCATTCTCACCGCCAAATCAATCACGATGGCGGGCGTAAGACTGTACAGAGCAATGGTGAAGTACTGTTGGAAGGGCAGGCGAATATCCGTGCGTGCAGTAGCCAGCAATCCAATACTGGTCAGGATCAGTGCCCAGAGCCCCTTGGCCAGAATGGTGTAGACAAAAATCAGGGAATAAGCAGTTGGGAAATAGGCCCACTTCACAAATCGGGTGAAGTCCTCCACTTTTCGAAAGGGCCATTCCTTCCACAAATAGGTCTGAGTCTGACCCAGAATCCGGAAATAGAGTTTCTCTCGAGTAAAAAGAAAACTGGGCTCCTCCAGCTGTTGAGGATCCTCATACGTTCCCGTGGTATCAAAAACAAAAGTGATCAACTGCCTTCCCGGGTATTTCTTCACCAGCGGCTGTTCGGACTCAACGAAAAGTTCCCCGTCTCGGACTTCCAGCGGAGGGAAGTTTTCTTCAGCCCAGCTCGATATTTCAAGAAATGCAGGCCCATAATGCCAGACAAAAATCAGAGTCAGGATGGCAGCGACATGCGCGGCCAGATAGAGCAGGTAAAGGAGTGTTTGGCGCAACACCTGTTCAAAGATGGTCCGATAGAAGGAAAAATCAATGACAGCGGAATAGACCTGGCGATAGAAAAGCAAAAGAAAAGACAACACTTAGCAAGCACCCCCAGCAAACGCCATCGTATTTTATGAAACGAGACACCTAGAACCGGCTGATGCATCGTCCGGGTTAGGGCCCAGCGTAATAGAGAAACCGGTTACAGTTTTCACAGGTTATAATTCGTCGGTTGGTTCTTATTTCGGTGAACAGTTGGGGGCGCAACTTCACATGACAGGCCTGGCAGGACTGATCCTTGGCCTCAGCCAGTGCCACGCCATTTCGGACGGAAGCGATTCTCTGGTACTGTTGGGTGAGTTCGTCAGGCATTTCTCCTTCCAGCCGACCCCGTTCTTTTTGCAAATCCACAATCTCGTTTTCGGCCTGAGCGACAAAGCTTTCCAATTGGCTCTGCTTGCTTAAAATCTCCTTTTCTTCCTTCTCGTGTTCCCTTTGCGCCTCTTGAATGACCTGCTCTCGCTCCTCAATCGCCATCATTCCTTCAAGAATCTGATCCTCTTTGGCCTCGATATCCCGCTCTGCACCTTCTATTTCATGGAGCATTGCCTGATACTCCTTGTTGGTCTTCACCTCCATGAGCTGTGTCTTATACTTCGACAGTTTCTCCCGCAGACTTGCCACCGCCAACTCCAGTTCCCGCTGGCGAGCCTGGTCTTCCTCGATCAGTCGCTCTTTCTCGACGAGACCTTGACGGCTCTCCTCAAGAGTTTGATTGTGGGCCTCAATTTCTTCTGGAATCCGTTGAGTCCGCCCCTCCAGTTTCACGATCTTCAGATTGAGCTCCTGAAAACGAATCAACGTCCCTAACTCTGAATTCACTGCGGGTTGCTCCTGTCTTTTCTGTGCTCATGGGCCCAGTAGGACTCGAACCTACGACCGTCTGATTATGAGTCAGATGCTCTAACCAACTGAGCTCTGGGCCCAAAAAAAGGCAAAAAAAAGGGGCGGTTCAACCGCCCCTTTTTTCCTTTATAATCCTTCCTTGCTCATATTCTCAAGGAAGGTCTTGAGTCTCCTCGTCCGTGAGGGGTGGCGCAACTTGCGAAGCGCCTTGGCTTCAATCTGCCGAATACGCTCCCGGGTGACAGAGAACCTTTGTCCCACCTCCTCCAAAGTATGCTCGCTTCCATCGCCGATGCCAAATCGCATCCGAATGACCTGTTCTTCTCGATCGGTTAAGGTCTGTAATACCGCCGCAGTCTGATCCTTAAGATTGATGTTGATCACCGCTTCAGCGGGTGAAACCACTCCCTGGTCTTCGATAAAGTCACCCAAGTGACTGTCTTCTTCCTCTCCGATGGGAGTCTCCAGCGAAATCGGCTCCTGCGCAATCTTGAGAATCTTGCGCACCTTGCTCACCGGGATATCCATCTTCTGAGCAATCTCCTCGGAAGTGGGCTCCCGACCATAGTCCTGAACCAAAGCACGTGAGGTCCGGATCAGCTTGTTAATGGTCTCGATCATATGCACGGGAATACGGATCGTACGCGCTTGGTCGGCAATGGCTCGAGTGATGGCCTGACGAATCCACCAGGTCGCATAAGTGGAGAATTTATAGCCTCTCTGATACTCAAACTTATCGACGGCCTTCATCAAACCGATATTCCCCTCCTGGATTAGATCGAGAAACTGCAGTCCTCGGTTAGTGTACTTCTTGGCAATCGAGACCACCAATCGCAGGTTAGCTTCGACCAATTCCTTCTTTGCGATCTCTGCCTCCAGCTCGCCTTGCTTTATTGCAGCCAAGGTTCGTTTAAGGCCTGCAGGTGATGCCAACACCTCGTCTTCGATTTCCTTCATCTCCTTGTCAATTGCACGCAGGCGCAACTTCACTTTTTTGGCCTCATCGAGCTTCAATGGAGATTCTTGCAACTTCTTGAGCTTCTTCGATTCCCTCTCAAGGGTGACGATACGGTCAACGGCCCGTTTAATGTCCTCTACAAGTTTCTGATGGACCTGGGAAACCAACTCCAGATCACGGACGATACGAGCCATGGGAATTCGATAACGAGCCAATTGAGATAGGAGTCTCTTGTATTTCTTGCTGTCCTTCTTGGACTTCGCCAACTGCTTTCGGACCTTGGTAGCTTCTGCCTCCAATACAGTAATCTCATCGATACGCTTCAGAACTGATTTGCGCCGCTTCTCAAGGACCTCATCCGCTGATTCCTCATCATTTACTTGCACCAAGTGCTTGATGCTCAGCCCATTCTCTCTCAGCTTCTGGCCATATTTCGAGATCTCTCCGACCACCACCGGAGAACGGGATAACGCTTTGAGGACGCTCTTCTGGCCTTTCTCAATCCTCTTGGCGATCTCGACCTCGCCCTGTCGGGTCAAAAGAGGCACCGTGCCCATTTCTCTCAGATACATCCGGACAG
>CBDUTA010000390.1:0-3291 GCA_965369785.1 uncultured bacterium | reverse complement strand
GTTCGTGCTTTCGTATTGTCAGTCCTCAGTCCTCTCTTCCGGTCTGCCGGCTGCTGTCCGTTGTCAGTTCCCACCTTCTTCAACTGCCTGAAAATAGAGCTTTTCAAATCCAGATTTATCCAGATGCTCACGCAGGGATTGAAAAACCAGTTCCCCCCGGTTCTGAATCATCACCCGATCGCACAACTCAAGCCCTTCACCGAGATTATGGGTCACCAACAAGATGGTTCGACCCTCCTCTTTTAATCCTCTCAGAACTTCCGTTAAAAGACGACTTCCGTGTTGATCGAGTCCGGTGTAGGGCTCATCCAGGAGGAGTAATTGGGGTTCGTGTAAGAGTGCCCGAGCCAAGGTCAACCTCTGCTTCATTCCCCGGGAATATTCTCCAGTGCGCTGATTGCGCGCATCCTCGAGTCCCATCTTGGCCAGCATCTCAGCGGCCCGATCGTGAGCGTCCTTGATGCCATATAGGCGCGCATAAAACAGCAAGTTTTCGAATCCGGTCAGGTCGTTATAGAGAAGGCTGAGGTGAGAGACATATCCCACCCTGTTGCGGGACTGGTTGTCACCTTTGTAGGCAAATTCTATTTCGCCACTGGTGGGCTGTGTCAAAGAGGCAATAACTCGAAGTAAGGTCGTTTTACCTGCCCCATTGGGACCGAAAATAGCCAGAGAATCGCCCGTGTTCACCTCCAGATCCACATTCCAGACCGCCCGAATCAAGCCGAATCGCTTTGTGATTTCAGAAAGTCGTAAAAGAGGGATGGATGGTTCGGGCATCGTCAGGATCTTTTTTTCTTCCCGATCTTGCCACTCTCCGCCTGAAGTGATTGGACCTGCTGGAAGGTTCTCACCGCCCGCTGCTCAAAATCCCGCTTGAGGAATTGATAGTCTTGGGCCGATAACTTACCCATGCGGAAGTCCATATCAATGTCCTTCAAGCTCTCTATGATGTCTTCTTTCTCCCGTAGAGCCTTCCCCTGTTCGGTGAGTTCATCTTCAGGCTCGGATTCCTTCTTCTCTTTTTGAAGAAGCGGATAGGCAATATAGAGAACAGCGCCGATAAACAAAATCGGCGCAATGAGCAAAGCCATTTACCGCTCCAGTTCCCGATCGATGAGCTTTCGATATTTTTCATCGATTTCGGGGTGAACCCTTTCAGTATCCTGGTTCAAGTCATCGGGTTTGAGACGTTTGATGACGAAAATAATGACCACGGCGCCCGCCAGCAATCCCACAAAGGGCATCACCCAAACCAGCAGATTGAACCCTTTCGCCTCGGGCACTGCCCGCACTGCGAGTCCGTATTTCTCCTCGAAGATTTTGTAGACTTCCTCCTCCGTGTTGCCTGCGGTCACCAACTCTGAAATTTCATGAACAAGCTGGGGGGCCACGGAGCATTCATCGCCGCATTGACCGATAATATGCGGACATCCACACGTGCACATCAGGTTGTCGGTAATCCGGGAAACGGTTTCATCCGGGGAGTAGATCTGCCCAAAGGTCAGAGAACCCAAAAACAGAATCGAAACAACAGCCCGGATTATGTATAGATTCTTGTCACGAAGCGAAGAAAGCGCCGACCGGGCAAGGCGCGCGAGGGGCACCCGCGTGCGGGTCCGCCGCCGCAAACGTACTCTCTGTAGTACGTTGAGGAGGCCGACCGAGTATAACGCAGGCGGTGCGCACAGCACGCCGGATGATTTCGTCGCTGCAGTAAAGAATTTATGCATCGTCCGGGCTGGAAAACTAGGCAGCCTCATCTCGCACCTCCTCGGAAGGCTTCTTGAGAGCTACCGCCGGCCCCAGCTTCTTGTTGGGAACGAGAACAAACATCCCTCCCAGGACCATGATTCCGATTCCAATCCAAATGAGTTGCACCAGAGGATTGATAAAAACATGAAAGGTCGCCTTCCCTCCCTCTTCCCACCCGGACAGAACCAGGTACAGGTCTTCTTTGAGCGTGGAACGAATCTTCACTTCGGTCATGGGTTGCTCGCTCTTGTGATGGTAGTCCTTTCGAGGATACAGATCGTCGATCTTCTCTCCACCTTTAAAGACAGCTATCTGAGCGAATACCACGTCTTTTTCCGGATCCTCTCTGGAGGTCAGTTGCTCGAATCTCAAAGTATAGTCTCCTAAACTGAACTCCTCGCCTGTTGCCACCGTGAAGAGCTGTTCACTTTTGAAAAACGAACTACCGATAATCCCTGCGAAAACAACCACCACTCCCACATGGATGATAAATCCACCATAACGACGTTTGTTCATCAAAGTGAGATCCATTAGGGAAACCAGGAACCCTGCAGGCCGGATAGTTTGGCGAGCACGAGTTCCCTTATAAAACTCCAAGATCACCGTCATGAGCACGAACCCACAGGCCGAAAAGAAGACCAGAGGAATGAGATCACGCACACCTACAAGGATCGCCACCACACCACTGAGAAAACCCACCAGGAGGGGAGTGAGAAAGTTTCTTTTGAAATTCTTGGCTGAGGCCTTGCGCCAGGCGATCAGAGGGCAGACACCCGTCAGGATCAGGAGAGCTAAACCCAAGGGCAGGTTTACCGTATTAAAGAAAGGCGTTGAAACTGTAATTTTTTCGCCCGTTACCCATTCGGAAAGAATGGGGAAAACCGTACCCCAAAAAACAGCAAAACAGATGGCCACAAAAAGTAGGTTATTGAGCAAGAAGGAAGCTTCACGAGACAAGAAAGACCTCATCCTCTGCTCACTGTGCAATTCCTTGGACCGATAAAATATCCAAAACAGTCCCAGGGCCGTGCTGAGGGCTAAGTAAGTCACAAAAAAGGGTCCTACGCTGGACAGCGCAAAGGAGTGAACCGATGAAATCACTCCACTTCGGGTGATGAAAGTCCCAAAGATGGATAGCTCAAAGGCCAGCAAAATCAGGACAAAGTTCCAGATCTTGAGCATGCCTTTCTTTTCCGTGATCATCACCGAGTGAAGGAAAGCCGTGGCGATGAGCCAGGGCATGAAGGAAGCATTTTCTACGGGATCCCAAGCCCAGTACCCTCCCCAACCCAGTTCTTCGTAAGCCCACATCCCGCCCAATGTTAAGCCAAAGAGGAGAAAAATCCAGGCCACCAAGGTCCAGCGGCGAATGGTGGGAAGCCAGGAGTTATCGAGTCGTCCACTGATTAAGGCCCCCATAGCCAAAGCAAAGGGGATAGCCAGACCGACATAGCCCATAAAGAGCACAGGCGGGTGAATAATCATATAGTAATTCTGCAGCAGAGGATTCAATCCCTGTCCATCCTCCGGAATAAA
>CBDUTA010000389.1:0-3303 GCA_965369785.1 uncultured bacterium | reverse complement strand
GGTTATTCTCTCTGATGGAGCGGATCTCACCAGCAAGCACACCTTTGAGGAGATGCTTCGCATGGCCTTCCAGGCGGAGATTACCGTGTATGCGATCAGCACGACACGTTTTGGTGCTGACATCGACCATGAGGGAGACAATGCCCTTCGCCAGTTAACGGAGAGTACGGGAGGCAGGGCCTTCTTTCCCTATTCGGCCGAGCAGCTCGCCTCCGCCTTTCAGGAGGTGGACCAGGAGTTGCGCAGTCAATACAACCTGACCTACGTTCCCAGCAATAAGAAACGAGATGGTGCCTTCCGTAAAATCAAAGTGAAGGTGACCCGGGATGGTGTGAGACTCCGCCATCGTCAGGGCTATTTCGCTCCTATGCCGTTGAGCACCGAAAAATCCGGTTGAAGCCTGATCCCTCTGATCCCTTGCCGCCCCACCCAAACGACTCGCACAGGCTCCGAGACTAAATGAAGCGAAAATTCTCTACTGCAGCCCCGCCGCCGTCATCTGAGCGCAGTGAAGAAATCATCCACCCCACACCCGTGTTGCGGCCTGAATGCCACGATCAGGTCTCCGTTTTCTTCGCTTCGTGACAAGAACCTAAGCCTAATTCGGGCCAGCTTTCAACCGGCTTGACCAATCTTTGATCATTTTCTGATATTGCTCTGCCTCGAGAGGCTTTCCCCGGTTGGCAAATCCTGTGGCTAAGATGGTCAGTTTCTCGATGATCTGGCGGGCCGTCCACAGTTCCTGCTGGGGGGTGAGATGCCCCGAGGAGTAGATCTTGATCAACGCTTGCAGGCGATAGCGATCCAGTCCCCACCGGCTTTGGGATAACTGGTCGGGATGCCCGCCCACCTTGTTGATGAGGGGTTCCTCCAGGAAAAGGATGGGTTGCCGAGAAGAGATCCTCAACCACATCTCATAGTCCTCACAAACCGGAAAGTCTTCGTCAAAGAGGCCTTCCCGTTCCAGAATATTCCGGTGCAGCAGTACCGAACTAGGACTGATGATACACAGGGGAAGACATCGATGGTAGATCCATCCGCTGTATTTACGGTGGATTTTCCTGGGATTGACTCGCTTACCTCGCCGAATCCAGATCTCATCGGTATAAATGACCTGGTAGTGAGGATGGTACTCCAGTTCTTCCAGCTGCCGGTGCAGTTTGGCAGGTCTCCACTGGTCATCACTGTCCAGAAAACAGATCCAGGGGTAACGGGACAGGCCGATACCTGCGTTGCGGGCGGCGCTCACTCCACGCTGTTCCTGGTAGAAGTAGCGAATGCGATGATCCTGGAACCCTTCGACGATGACTCGACTCTCATCCTCGGATCCGTCATCGACCACAATGAGTTCCCAGTCCTGGAAGGTCTGTGCCAGGACCGACTGGATGGCACCTGCCAGAAACGGGCCGCGGTTGAAGGTCGGGATGATGATACTGATCAAAGAAACTTAGCCCGGATTATGCATAAATTCTCTACTGCAGCGACGAAATACATCCGGCGTGCTGCACCGCCCGTGTTGCGCGACCCGCAAGCGGGTGCCCCCGGCCTCCTCAACGTACCATACAGTACGTTTGCGGGGACCTCTGTCGCGCGTGGTGCAACGCACTCAGGTCGGCGCTTTCGTCGTTTCATGACAAGAACCTATGCATAACCCGGGCTAGGAGGATTTGTCTACCGTACCCCTTTTGAATCGAACGACTTCCGAAGGGTACTTCTGCTTTTGCCGCGCAGCCTTATCCTTGTACATGGCTTGATCCGCTACCACGAGAAGGATATCCGGTTCTCTTCCGTCTTCCGGAAAGGTAGCTGCCCCGATGCTGATGCCCACCTGGGCAGAGTTGTGTTCATCGATCATGATGCGATGATCGTCGAGGGCGTTCTGGATACGCTTAATGGCGGAGGTGGCATTGTCCTTGCTCACCCCCGGCAGAATAGCAATGAACTCATCCCCGGCATATCGAACACAGGTGTCGGAGTCACGCAGTTGATCTCGCAGGAGGGTGGCGATCTCCATCAGGATCCGGTCCCCGGTCTTGTGGCCGAACCTGTCGTTCACTTCCTTGAAGGACTCCAAATCCATCATCAGAAGGGTAACGGGTTGTCCCAGGTGAGAAAGGCGTTTGAGTTCCCGCTCCATAAAGACGTGGAAGTAGCGTAGGTTGGGAAGTCCCGTCAAGACGTCGGTGTAAGCGTTCTCTTGCGTTTCCTCGTAGATGATGGCGTTTCTGATGGCTGTGGCCGCGTGATCGGCAATGGTCTCCATGAAGCGGAGATGATCCTGGTGATAATCATCAGGCTGGTCTGAGTAGAGTGAGATCACACCGACGATGCTGTTGTTCAGGGACAAAGGCATGACCAGGCAACTGCGGTAAGCGGAGTGTAAGACTTCCGAGTCCATGAAATCGGGAGCGGGTGAGACGTTCATCAGGTACTGCTTGTGGGCGGCCACCCATCCTGTGATGCCGTCGCCAATCCTGAGTGTAATGCGTTCAAGCTCCTCGGCGTGCAAGCCGGCAACGTGATAGGGAGCCAGTTTATCGGTTTGCGAGTCCATCAGGAAAATAGCACAGGAGGTGTAGGGAACCAGCTTTTGAATCTTTTCAGCCAGAAGAGAAAGGGTTTCCGAAACCTTGAGCGACTTTCCCAGTACCCGGGAGATCTCGTAAAGAGCCTGAATTTCGATGTGCGTGGAAGCGATTTCGTGAAAGACCGTGGAATCGATCTGGGTTTTGTCTTCTTTTTCCGACAAGCCTTCGCTGTCTTCTTCTGGGTTCAGGGGAGAAATCTTGGAGGTGATGTGTTGCTCCGACTCCTTCATAGCCTCTTCTAATTCGTCGATGTGTTCAACTAGTTGTTCGACCACGGGCGGGTAGTAGGACTTTCCGGATTCCGAAATGATGTGTTCCAGAGCGACCTCGGAGCTTAATTTGGGTCGATAGGGGCGATCGGAGCGCAGGGCGTCGTAGCAATCGGAAACGGAAAGGATTCGCGCACCCAGTGGAATCTCCTCCCCCTTGAGACCCTCCGGATATCCGGTCCCATCCCATTTTTCATGATGGTAGCGCACGAGATTTTCCACAGGATAAGGAAAGGGTACCAGGCTGAGAATATCCGCCCCAATGCTGGGGTGTTTTCGCACCTTCTGTTCTTCCCACTTGTTGAGGGGGGAAGGTTTGTTGAGAATGTATTCGGAAATGGCCAGCTTACCGATATCGTGCATCAAAGAGGCTGCCCTCAGTCCTTCAATCTCATTTTCGTCAGTAACCCCGCAGTATTCAGCCAGCCGAAGAGTCAGGGTCTGGA
>CBDUTA010000388.1:0-3316 GCA_965369785.1 uncultured bacterium | reverse complement strand
GTTTCAAGACCTGGCTGTTTTCCCTGATCCGGAAGAAGGCCTGCACGGCACACCGAAACCTGATGCGAAGGCTGCGTCGACTTTCCGAACAGCCTCCAGACCCTTCGGTCCAGCAATCTCAAAACATCGAGCACATCTATCGCTCAGAGCTTCGGGAGAAAGTGACCCGATTGCTGACCGATCTTTCAGCTCGCCAACGAGAGGTCCTCTACCTGGTCTTCTATCACGAGCTCACCCTGGAAGAAGCGGCCAAGGCTATGAGTGTTTCACTGGGGTCGGCTCGAACTCATTATCACCGTGGCAAGGAACGGCTCAGAGAGCAAATCGAGGAAACAGGACTGAGTTATGAACTCGCATTGGGAAGATAAAACGATCAGGGAACTGTTCAAGCAACTCCGCCAGGAGGAAGAAAAGGCCGTTCCTTCCTTCCATGAAGTTTTGCGTGGAAATAAGGCCCCGGGCGGACTCGATATCTTTGCCTATCTCCGCCAGGCGGCAGCGGTAGCCACGGTACTGGTGTTTAGCGCCACTCTGCTCTTGCAATTGAGCCGGGCTCCTGAGTTGAATCCTTCGCTTCCCCTTTCTGAGTGGCAGTCTCCTACGGACTTTCTGCTGCTCTCCTCGCAAGAGGAACTGGTGAGCACGGTGCCCGTTTTTGAATTAGAGTCGTGGTGGAACGTATTGGAAGGGACTGATCAATGAAAGCTCGATTGAGCCACAAACCAAATCGAGCTCCGATGAGGAGGTCGTTATGAAAAAAGTGATGATAGGAATCCTTTTGATGGTTTTCAACATAGGCTTGGGCCTGGGCCAGGAAAGCGGGACCGACCCCTTACAGCGCCACCTGTTTTCGGCGGAATCGATCATGAGAAATCAGCGCGAACTTCAGCTGGATAAAGAGCAGAGGTCCTACCTGGTGAAACAAATCCAGGAAACCCAGTCCGAGTTCACCTCACTGCAATGGCAGCTGCAGGATGAAGTCGGCAGACTCTCCGGATTGCTCGAGAACGCGGAAGCTCCCGAAAGGGATGTGCTGAGGCAACTGGATAAGGTCCTGGACCTGGAAAAGGCCATCAAACGGTCTCACCTGCGGCTGGCCGTTCGGATGAAAAATCGGTTGACGGAAGAACAGCGAACGAAACTCCGGGAGTTCCGAGACGCCGGTCGCGCCCAGCGCATGAATCGCGACCGAGTCCAGAGACGACAGACACGACCTAGAGTTCAAGATAGACCCCAGTCACGACCCAGAACCCAAGATTCCGGACGAACCTCAGGCACTCAACAGAGACGTTAGCCGGAATTCGACATCATCCCGCTAGCCGGAATTATGCATAGGTTTTCGTGACGAAGTGTCGTAAGCGTCGCGATGAGTGCGTTGCGCCACGTGCGAGGAAGGGCCCCGCAGGAGTACTCGTGAGTACGCCGAGGAGCCCAAAGAAGCACAACGCAGTCAGCGCGGATGATTACGGCACTGCAGTAGAAAACCTATGCATCATCCCGGCTTATACTCGACTCAAGGCCTCCAGTACTCTTTCGGGCGTCAAGGGGAGACGCCGGATGCGGGCACCGGTGGCCGCAAAAACGGCATTAGCTACCGCCGAAGCTATGGTAGGCAGGGAAGGTTCGCCGCCACCACCAATCTCGGCATCGCTTTCCACCGTGTGTACTTCCACTTCCGGAGCCTCACTCATGCGCAACAGATGATAGTCGGAGTAATTTGCCGATTTGACTCCACCGTTGGCGAACTCGACCTTCTCTTTCAGGGCCGCACTTAAGCCCATTGTGATCGCTCCCGACATTTGGGCCTCCAGCGTATCGGTATTGATTACGGGGCCACAGTCGACAGCACAAACGACTCGGTGAACCTGAATGACACCTGTGTTTCTGTCTACGGAAACTTCCGCCACTCCAGTGACATAGCTTCCGTGGGAGTAAAAGGTGGCAATCCCCCGTCCTTGACCTCGAGTCAGGGGCTTACCCCAACCCGCCTTCTCCGCTGCCAGCTCAACCACTCGATGGTGTCTCGAATCATGCTCGAGATGTCGTAAGCGAAACTCAACAGGATCCTGGTTGGCTGCGTGAGCCAGTTCATCCATGAAGCTCTCCACCGTGAAGCCGTTGTGCGAACCCGAAGGATTACGCCAGGGTCGAACGGGAATCGGTTTGTTCACCCAGATGTAATCCACCTTAATATTGGGGATATCGTACTGCAGATCCCTTAGGCCACCTACCGCACCCGAATCCACTCGAGGTCCCGGACCACGACCGTGGACAATCGAGCCGGCTACCCGGTGAGACCAAGCCGTCACCTTTCCCGTCTTGTCCAGAGAAGCGTCGATTCGATGGCCATAGCCGGGTCGATAGGCTTCATATTTGATGTCCTCTTCCCGGGTCCAGACGACCTTGATGGGATTCCCGGTGGCCTTGGAAAGTGTTACGGCTTCCTGGACTCCCTCGATCGCTCCTCGACCCCCATACCCGCCTCCCAGATAGGGTGTATGGACCTGGATTTGCTCGGGCTTCAATCCCGTGATTGCAGCGGTTGCCCGCTGGACTCCGGTCTGGCTCTGATTGGGACTCCACACCTCACACTGATCCCCTTGAACATGAGCGGTAGCGTTCATGGGCTCCATAATGGCGTGAGAGAGATAGGGGAGAAAGTAGGTGGCATGAACCCTCGTGCTCGCCTGTCGGAGAGCAGCCGGAACACCCGGGTCATTGCGGGCCTCCAGAGCCGGCATATCCAGGGCGTCCCCCAGGTATTTATCCATACTCGCCGTGCTCAATCCAGGCTCCACCCCTGGGCCCCAGTTGGCATTGAGCGCCTCTCTTCCTTTCCAGGCGGCGTCCAGCGTATCGGCGCAGATGCCCACCCCCCGATCGAATTCCACCACATGTCTGACTCCATTGACCTTTTTGGCCGCCTGCTCATCATAGGAGGTCACTTTGGCTCCATAGGCGGGTGGGCGAGCCACCACTCCATAGAGCATTCCCGGCACGAAGGTGTCGAGGCCATATTTGGCCTCTCCACTGACCTTGGCCGGAATGTCCCGGCGTGCTACCGGTGTACCCATCAATTTGAATTCACTCTTGTCCTTCAGCCTCGGATTCTCGGGAACGGGGAGGCTGGAGGCTTCCTCAACCAACTCCCCGTATGAGAAGCTCCGGCCGCTGGACTTGTGGTGCACCCTGCTCTGGATGGCCTCGCACTCGCTGGAAGCCACACTCCACTTTTTGGCTGCTGCTTCAACCAGAATCTCCCGGCCTGCCGCACCGAGTTTGCGCAGCGGCTGATAAAGATGCCGGATGCTTTGGC
>CBDUTA010000387.1:0-3336 GCA_965369785.1 uncultured bacterium | reverse complement strand
AAGGTCATCAAAATGGAGACACGACTCACCCGGTAAGAAGAGATTGCTCACCACTTGCAAGAAGAGGCCGCCGTCGTCATCTCATCTCTGCAGACTCCTTTCGTGTGAAATCAGGAAGGTGCCCAGATGTCCAACGCTAAGATAGAGCCAACGGCCCAGTTTGGCATGCTCGGACTGGGGGTTATGGGGCGGAACCTGGCCCTCAATATTGAGCGCAACGGTTATACGACTGCGGTCTGGGACCGAGAGCCGGAGGAGGTGGAGAAATTCATCAAGAATCAGGCTCAAGACAAGCAGATCCTGGGTGCCCGCTCCATCGAGGCATTGATCGACTCGCTGGAAAGGCCCCGCAAAATCATGATGATGATCAAAGCGGGTGATCCGGTCGACTGGACCATCGATTTATTGAAACCCTATCTGCAAGAGGGCGATATCATTATTGATGGAGGGAATTCCAACTTTCAAGATAGCCGGAGGAGGGAAAAAGAGCTGGCAGGCGAGAAACTGCGTTTCGTCGGAACGGGCGTCTCAGGGGGTGAGAGCGGAGCCCTGTTGGGTCCCTCATTGATGCCGGGAGGACAGTTGGAAGCTTACCAGGAGCTCAGACCCATCTTTGAAGCCATCGCAGCCCAGGTGGATGACGGGCCGTGTGTGGCCTACTGTGGACCGGATGGCGCCGGCCATTTCGTGAAGATGGTACACAACGGCATTGAGTATGGCGATATGCAACTGATTGCCGAGGCCTACCACATCCTCAAAGATGCTCTCGCTCTGGAGAACAGCCAGTTGGCCGAGATTTTTGCAGAATGGAACGAGGGGGTGCTCGATTCTTATCTTATCGATATTACCGCCAAGATTTTCACGGTGGTTGATCCGGGGAGTGATCGATCATTGGTGGATCTCGTTCTGGACAAGGCTGGACAGAAAGGCACCGGTAAATGGACCTCACATGTGGCCCTGGACTTGGGTGTCGCCATCCCCACTATTCACGCGGCAATAGAGGCCCGTTTCCTCTCCGCTCTCAAGGATGAGCGTGTGAAGGCCAGCCAGTCTATTTCCGGCCCCTCGGGAAAAACTTACGATGGGGACGAAGGGGAGATGATCCTTTCTGTGCATGACGCTCTGTACGCCAGTAAGATCTGTTCCTACGCCCAGGGCTTCGATCTGATCCGTGCTGGTTCAGAGCAGTACCAGTGGGACATCAACCTGAGTGAAATCAGTCGCATTTGGAAGGGGGGTTGTATCATCCGAGCCCGATTTCTGAATCAGATCAAACAAGCCTATCAGCGGCAGCCCGGCTTACCGAATCTGCTCCTGGATCCGAGCTTCCGGGACTGGGTCAGCCGGGCTCAACCTCGCTGGAGAAAGACGGTTTCCACGGGTCAGGACCTGGGGATCCCGGTGATGGCCATGGCCGCTAGCCTGGCTTATTTTGATTCTTATCGTACGGAAGATCTGCCTCAGAACCTTACCCAAGCGCAGCGCGACTTTTTTGGTTCGCACTTGTACGAGCGGGTGGACAAGCCTGAGTTGGGCCTGGTTCATACCGACTGGGCCGGAATCACGGCAGACTCGTAAAGGGAGGTGGATTCGTGAGTTTGCGCACTCGTGCTAGCGCGCTGCGCGCGCCCGTGCAGTCGTGCAGTCGTTATCTCAGGACTTTTACAGCGGTGCATTCTTATTTTGTGATGACACGATTAGACGCGACAGCACAACAGCACAGCAGCACAACAGCACGAAACAACAGGGCGATTCATCATGCAAAAGTCTGAATTCGAGAATCCTCTGCGGGAGGGGTTGCGTTTGGAGCGCATGCCTGAACCCTGCACCATGGTTATCTTCGGAGCCTCGGGCGATTTAACCAGGCGTAAACTTGTGCCGGCACTCTACAGCCTGGCTCAGCAGAGTTTGCTGCCCGGCGGTTTTTCCATTGTGGGAGCGGCCCGTACCCCCATGAGCAGTGAGGACTTTCGGACCAGAATGAAGGAGGCCGTCCATCAGTTTCTCGACCCGGGACAGGTAGATAGCAGCGTCTGGGAACATTGTGCAGCCGGCATGTTTTACACTCCCACCGACGTCAAGGATCAGAGGAGTTTCGAGAGACTCAGTGAGTTGCTTTCTCAGATGGATCGGCAGCGCGGAACTTCCGGCAATCGCCTGTTCTACTTCTCCACGCCGCCCAGTCTTTACGCTCCTCTCATTCAACTGCTGGGCTCGGTTGGCCTGAACCGCTCCAGCGGCTGGACACGGGTCGTTATCGAGAAGCCCTTTGGACACGACTTGGAAAGCATGCAGGTGCTCAATAAACAGGTGCTGGAGGTGTTCAGGGAAGATCAGGTGTACCGCATCGATCACTACCTGGGGAAGGAGACGGTTCAAAACATTCTGGTTCTTCGCTTCGCTAACGGGATTTTTGAGCCTCTGTGGAATCGTCGTTATATTGATCACATCCAGATCACGGCCGCTGAAAGTCTGGGTGTGGAAAATCGTGGAGGGTACTATGACCAGGCTGGAGTTCTGCGGGATATGATCCAAAACCACCTGTTTCAGATCTTTACTCTGGTGGCCATGGAACCACCGGTTTCCCTGGAAGCGGAAGCCGTACGGGATGAGAAGACCAAGGTGATGCAGGCCGTCCGACCCATCGAGGCACAGCACATGGATCAGTTCGCGGTGCGCGGCCAGTACGCAGCCGGCGCTGTGAATGGTCGGACCGTCCAGGGTTACCGAGAAGAGAAGAATGTCAGCCCGGACTCGAACACAGAGACCTATGCCGCCCTTAAGCTCCTGGTAGACAACTGGCGCTGGGCCGATGTTCCCTTTTATCTCCGTTCGGCCAAGTGCTTGCCCAAGCGAGTCACCGAAGTCGCCGTCCAGTTCCGGAGGGCACCTCATCTGCTTTTCAAAGACAGTGAGCCCTTGCAGCCGAATTCCCTCAGCCTGCGCATTCAACCCGATGCAGGCATTACCCTGAGGTTTGGTGCCAAGCTGCCTGGCCAGGCCATTCAGGTTCGGACCGTTAATATGGATTTTCGATATGGGACCTCTTTTGGCAAGAAGTCTCCGGATGCTTACGAGAGACTTCTTTTGGATGCCATGTTGGGAGATTCCAGTCTATTTGCAAGGGGCGATATGGTGGAGACCGCCTGGCGGGTGTTGATGCCTGTGCTCGAGGCATGGCAGAAACCGGCAGGTCATTTCCCCAACTACGAATCAGGAAGTTGGGGCCCCCGCGAAAGTGATGAATTCATGCAGAGAGAGGGGCGTCGCTGGAGACGGCTATGAAAAATCTACCCCGAAGAGCTGTGGATGTGTCAGTCATTGAGCATGAATTGG
>CBDUTA010000386.1:0-3361 GCA_965369785.1 uncultured bacterium | reverse complement strand
CACTTATGCCGCAATTCCGTCATTCGGAACATTATTATGGAAAGCGGTATAAATACTTGCCCAGTGAAATGCTTGCCCTGTTGAATGCCGCTCTGCGGCCCTCTCTTGGAGGATTCAACTGGGGTGTAACCTATTTCACCGGGGTTTCGCAGAAATCGAGCGTAGCGGATTTAACCGGGGCGGCTAATTCCCCACCCGTCACAAGAGTCAAACGAAGACTTGACCCCCTTTCGTTTTAAACTTAGGAACGTCCCCATTTTCATGGCTTCATTCTCCCGATGAATTCTTACCCCTTTACAGCTCCCAGTGTAAGGCCGGCAATAAATCGATCTACAAAGAAGTTATAAACGATGGCTATCGGGAGGGAGGCAATCAGGCAACAAGCCATCAGTCCGCCCCAGTTATAAACGTCCCCGTGAACAAGAAAAGTTGGCACCCCAACGCTCAGCGTGTACCTGGATGCCGCGGTGACAAAAGTGAGGGTGTAGATGTACTCCTGCACCACCAGGGTGAAACTGAAGATGACCACCGTCAGTATCCCTGAAGTGGATATGGGAATGACCATTCTTATGAAGGCTCCAAAGCGACTGTATCCGTCAATCATGGCAGCCTCCTCCAGCTCCCGGGGGATGGCCTTGAAGAAACCCATCAGGAGCCAGATGGCAAAGGGGACAGTGAAGGTCGGGAAGACCAGTACCAGGGACCACAATGAGTCCTGAAGGCCCAGTCTCGCGATCACCCGCGCCATGGGAATAAACAGGATGGTGGGGGCAACCAGGTAGGTGAGAAATATCCCGATGCCGAGCCTTTCTCCCAGGCGCCCTCCAAGACGCACGAGGCTGTAACCGGCGGGCACGGCCAAAACCAGCGTTATGGCAACCACTGCGACGCCCACCATGGCAGTGTTCAGCAGCCACTTTGTGAACATGGTCTCTGTGAAAAGATATTTCAGATGGTCAAGGGTGGGAGCCATATTGAAAATAAAAGGATTGTTGGTACGGTTATAGAGGTCGGCATCCTGCTTGAAAGTGGTGATCAGCATCCACAAAAAGGGCAAGCTTGCAAAAAGAGCAAAGATGGTCAAGCTTCCAAAACGCGCGATCTTTAGCCCCGCTCGCTTGACTGGTTCCATACCTTTTACCATCTCAGGTCACCTCCGCTCTACGGGCTATCCTAAGCATGAAGACGGCCACGGCCACAAGGAGCGGAAAAAGGAAAAGGGCGATGGCGGCCCCGCTGGCCAAATCACCTCCGTCGATGCCCGTAAAGAAGGCCTTGCTGACCAAAACCTGGGTGGACTCGTAGGGTCCCCCACGAGTCAGCACTAAAATGATGATGATGTCGGTCGCAGTGAAGACGATCCCGAAAAGGACGGCCACCAACATGATGGGAAGCATCAGAGGAATGGTAATCTGGAAGAGCTGCCGGAAATAGCCCGCTCCGTCAACCAGGGCCGCGTCCCGGATGTCTTGAGGAATGGAGGAGAGTCCGGCCAACATGATGACCATGGCTAAGGGCGTCATACGCCATACGTGAACCGCAATAACGGAAGACATGGCGAGACCAGGCGTCCCCAACCACATGGGCCAAAAGTCTGGCCCGAAGATCCCCGTGCGCTGTAGCAGCCAATTAAAGGGGCTATAGATGGAGTCCAGCATCCACAGCCAACCGATCACCCCTAAGGAGATGGGTGCCACATAGGGCATCAGGATCAGCGCCCGCACAAAAAATTTCCCCTTAAAGTCTTGCACCAAAAGGAGGGCCAATATTTTGGCCAGAACCACCACGATCAACATGGAGATGAAAGTGAACAGGAGGGTATTCTTCAGGGCTATGTGAAAATCCGGATCATCGATGATGTTCTTGAAATTTTCCCATCCCACAAAGCTGAAGTGGGTGCTGCCCACCGTTATGTCACTGAGACTATAAACAAATGCCAGTATCAGGGGATAACCAACCAATGCCAGGATGTAAATCACGGCAGGCGCTATCATCAGAATACCGAGGAACCTTTCGTTATCAAAGAGGAAACGCATGCCCGGGTTCCGACTTTTTACCGTGCTTCCCACTGGTTTGATTCCCTGCTCCATCACGTATCCTTACAACGGCACTGGCTCTGCCCGAAGACCTGTCTTGCTATCGAAAAATTTGACATCGCCGCTGGGTACGGCAAAATCATAGGTCGCATTCGTTTCAATCGAATAGTGTGTGAAACTTGTGGGCAAATTGGCCACCACATGGCAGTAGTTGAAACGCTCCTCCAGTTTGCCGTACACTAGCCGATCCGCTCCCAGGTCCTCCACCCGGCTTATCTCAAAGCGAAGAGATAGCACTTCGCTGCCTCCTATGTGCAACTCCCGAGGGAGGAAACATTCAGGCCGAAATCCAACTAACCGCTCCCCTGCCTCCACCAGATTCATGGGCGGGGAACCCAAGAAACCGGCCACAAATGTGTCGGCGGGATCGGAGTAAACTGCTGAAGGGATACCTATTTGGCGCACCTTACCTTCATTCATGACAGCGATGCGATCCCCCATCCCCATGGCCTCCACCTGGTCATGGGTCACATAGATGGTTGTGATTCCTACGTCCTTCTGTAATCTGTGAAGTTCCTCCCTGGCCGCTGTCCTGAGCTTGGCGTCCAGGTTGGATAGGGGCTCGTCCAGGAGAAAGACATTGGGTTCCCTTACCAGGGCGCGTGCCAGGGCCACTCGTTGCCGCTCGCCGCCGGAAAGCTCCCGGGGCTTTCGGTGTAGCAGCTTATCTATTCCGAACATGGAGGCTGCCCATTCCACCTTCTGCTTCGTGTCTTCCTTTGACATCTTGGCCGCTTTGAGGGGGAAGGCGATGTTCTTGAAGACGGTCATATGGGGGTAAAGGGCGTAGCTCTGAAAGACCATGGCAATGCCCCGTGCCCTTGGGGGAAGGGGGGTAACGACCTGATTCCCTATAAAAATGTCCCCGGCCGAGGGTTTCTCCAGGCCGGCTATCATGCGAAGAAGCGTGGTTTTGCCACAGCCCGAGGGACCCAGCAGTACGAGGAACTCCCCCTCACTGCTGGTTATATCCACCCCATCCACAGCCTTCACTTCACCGAAGTGCTTTACAAGACCTTGTGTTCTTACTACAGCCAAAAGATCCTCCCATATGAACTTAGGGCTTCGTCCCAATTGGAATAATGGAATAGTGTAATGATGGGTTTACATGCCCTCCATCCCTCTCGCCTGCCCGCTCGCATCTCACAGTGGCAGGCGGGTTCAGGCGGGGCGACCGGGAACAAATCAGCTACCACAAAAAACTGTTCTAGTTTCAATAGGTTATAGAAATTCCAAAGCAAGCATTCAATATTTCAGCTCAAACC
>CBDUTA010000385.1:0-3384 GCA_965369785.1 uncultured bacterium | reverse complement strand
CGAGGCAAAGGAGGCTACCGGGTATGGACGGGGTTAGGTTTGTTGGGAAAAAAAGGTCAGCTTCCACTCACATCTGGGGGGAACTTTGATGACAGTGAATTTTAAGCCTGGCAACCCTCCCAGGGGTGACAAGGGTGACAAGACCAGAGTAAAGTCCTATAGGAGCCTTTTTATTAGGAGGTTACATTCCTCTTGTCTCCCTTGTCTCCCCCTTTCTTATCAACAAGTTAAGAACTCATCGTTCATGACCCGCTGGGCTACCCGGTGGAGTAGCTTCACCCCTCACTGCGGATGGGGCCGTCAGCGAAAGATCATAGGGGCGAAAGACCATTTTGAGCCAACATGATCGAGAAAAAACAGCCATGACTGCCAGGCCAGAAGGTAACCGCGCACCCGGCAGCCAGCCGGGACCCTCGCGACTGGTGACCCTGGCGGAAGCCGCAAGCTACCTCGCGACCACCGTCTGGGCGATCCGAAACCTGCTCTGGGACGGCTCCCTCCCGTACGTGAAGCTGGGCCGCCGGTTCCTCGTAGACGTCCGGGACCTGGATCGTCTGGTGGAAGGCTTGAAACAGAGGGAGCAGCCATGAGCTTCTGGCACAGTTATGTCACAGAGGCCCCCAAGCGCCTGCCTGGCAGGAGTTTATCGAGGAGCATCGGACCGCCGACCCAATGTAATTCACGCCTGGGGGGCTTACGTTCAAGAGAAAACACAGCATATTTATTAAGGTCAGAGGGTCCGACCGGCCCTGACTGCAACGACCAGCACCGGAGGTTACGATGGCCGAGCGAAACATGACCCCGAGAAAGTCCAGCGGCAACGTCCTGTCCTTCCCCTCAACGGCGGAATATGATGCCGCCACGGGCGAACATGGGCCCGTGGGGGGCATCACGGGAGACCCGCCGAGCCGTGACCGACGGAGAAAGCCCAAGCGTGAACGGGGCACCGGGCACCTCCGGCTCCGCGGGAAAACCTGGTGGGTCCAGTACGTCCACCGTGGCCGGGTGATCCGGGAGAGCGCCCGGACGACCAAGAGGGTGGTCGCCGAGCGGTTCCTTCGCAAGCGTCTGGCCGAAACCGAAACGGGATCACTAGTCTCACCGAAGGCAGAAAAACTCCGCTACGAGAACCTGGCCGCCGACCTCTTGAATCACTACGTCACGAACGGCAGCAGATCGTTGTCGCAGGACCGGAACGGTAACACCTACTACTCCCCCGAGCTCCACCTCCACCGCTACTTCTCTGGCTACCGCATCACCGAGATCAACTCCGACCGGGTCAGGAGATTCATCCAACAACGCCTGGAAGAAGGGGCCTCCAACGCCACCATCAACCGATCTTTGTCGACCCTCAAGAGAATGTTCAGTCTCGCGCTCAAGGGCGGAAAAATTCTTCGAGCTCACGTTCCCAACATCGAGAATTTGAAGGAACGTAACGTGCGGAAGGGATTTCTCGATCACGACCAGTACCTGCGACTGCTGGCCGCCCTGCCGAAGCACCTCAAGCCGGTTCTCGCGATGGGCTACTCCACCGGCATGCGGCTGGGCGAGATCCGGCATCTGCGATGGAAGCAGGTCGACCTCGCTCGCGGACTTGTCCGGCTCGACCCAGGAACCACCAAGAACGATGAGCCTCGCCTCATTCCGCTGACCGTGGAGTTGCAAAAAATTCTCAAGAAACAGCTCGAAAAGCGAAATGCTACTCACTCTGACTGCCCCTATGTGTGCTTCAAACGAAACGGTAAGCAGATAGGAAATTTCCGCAAGGCGTGGGCCAAGGCCTGTACCAAGGCTGAAGTCCCCGGTCTCATCTTCCACGACCTGCGCCGCACCGGGGTTCGCAACCTCGTCCGGGCGGGAGTGCCCGAGCGCGTCGCCATGGCGATCAGCGGCCACCGGACGCGGGCCGTCTTCGATCGCTACAACATCGTCAACGAAGAGGACCTGAAGGACGCGGCTGGGAAGTTGGAAACCTACCACAATAGAGGGGTCGGCCCCATTGGGGTAGTGGATCGGTCGACGCTTTGAGGGTCAAAATGTCTCACTGATTCCATCATTTTCGATTGTATCATTCGAAATCAGAAGAGGATAAATGTTAGGACTATTGTCCCGAATGATACAATCCCCGGGAACAGGTCAGTAGTAGGGGGAATCTCTAGGGTTTTCTTGACCAAGCTCTTGTGTGGCGCAGGAGGTCAGGTCAAGAACCAGGCCTGAGAAGTAGGGCACTCGAAGAATCAGAGAACTATCATCGGATTGATTATTAGGATTCCATCTTGGAAAAACCGAAAAGAGGCCGGAAGGCTCCCAAAAGGCAACGCACTAGTCCTTTCCTGGACCTCGTGCGAATGGTTGCCCCTTTCGATTCCATTGATTTTCTCTCAACGGTAGCTGCGTTGCAGTTGCTACCCGAGAATGCCGATAGACTTCTTCGGCTGGAGATGATGGCCCACGCCATAGCAACTTCGAAACCAAGAAAGGGGAGGCCTAGGATTACTAGGCATCGGGTCAAGACAATCTGCAATTCGGCTCCCTGGGCAGCTTCAATTGCTCACCAAGAGGATCCGTTTGACAATCCATTCTGTGAGGATTTCACTTTCCTGGGTGGCTCATATACTGTCTTCCCCAGTGTCTTTGAAGACAGCACATATATTTTACGACACCTATGCAAGTCCATTATCTTGATCCAAGAGCCTTTTCCAAACAAGCGGTTCTTTTCAGCAAGCAAAGATTTTATCCTTGCAATGCTCACGCTCAGTCAGGAGGTAGCAAGGCGATCGGGTTTGTCGCGTGGCACCGAACCAATTTCCGCGCCTGGTGGAGAGGTAGTAATCCCACCTTCGGCAAAGCTCTCAGACCTAAAAACTGCCGTGAAGCTTTCAAAGGAGGAGATAGAAGAAATACTAGGAGAGGCATCACTTCCAATCAGCGTCCTCGACACGGTTACTGTAGGCCTGGGCCACAAAGCAATAGGTCACTATAATGCAGACAACCCACCTCTAGCGGTCACTCCTTTCGTCGACGTAGGTGACAGCATCATCGTAGCAATCCCCAGCTTCCTTCTCATTGCAACAAGGAATGACATTGTCCGTAAAGCCCAACAACACGATGTGGTTGAAGAACTAGCCAAACGCTACTCTGCCTCCGTTTGGGACACTACAAAGAGAATGATCACTGTAACCGGTCATAAGAAACTCGTGTCATCGTTTGTTGCTCCCGACGTCCCGTGCGTGAGAGATGGATTATTCCATCTGGACGCAGATAAGGCAATGTACATAATCCTCGCTAGCGATACGTTTGCCGACTATCATTATCAATTTCCATTTGGTCGAAGCGATAATTCCATAGAGCTGAAACACGTTGTCCAAGGTCTGCATGATGCAG
>CBDUTA010000384.1:0-3401 GCA_965369785.1 uncultured bacterium | reverse complement strand
GCCTCGGCAAAACTGGTGAGCATCATCCCATTCCAGGCCGTCAGCACCTTGTCATCCAGTGGCGGTTTGACTCGCTCCTGGCGAGCCTCCAGAAGCTTTCGACGAGCCTGGTCCAAAAACCCTTTAAGTTCCTCTTCAGATCTTCCGAGGGAATGACTCAACTCGTCCAACCTCGTGCGGTGATGCAAAATACTTTTTCCTTCGAAGTTTCCAGAATCCGTCACATCGAAGTATAAGTTAAAGATTGAGGCATCTTCCTTGCCCAGGACCGCTTCCACCTGGGAGGGAGTCCAAACATAAAACTTTCCCTCCTCTCCCTCGCTGTCAGCGTCCTGAGATGAATAAAACCCCCCACCGGAATCCATCATCTCGCGTTGGACGTATTCGAGCGTCTCCTCTACGATTTCACGGTAATAGGAATCACCAGTGACTTGATAGGCCTCCAGGTAAAGTCGGGACAACAGAGCGTTGTCGTACAGCATTTTCTCGAAGTGGGGAACCAACCAACGATCATCCACAGTGTATCGATGAAAGCCTCCACCTAACTGATCGTAGATTCCACCCCGAGCCATCTCATCAAGACTGAGTCGGACCATCTCAAGCGCCTTTTCTGTGCCCGTTCTTTGATAGTAACGAAGCAAGAACCCCAGGACCATAGTGCTGGGAAATTTGGGAGCGCCTCCAAACCCACCGTGCTGGCCGTCGAATTGATGGAGCACCTGGGCATACGATTGATCCAGAAGCCCTTTCTCCAGCTGTTCACGGCCTTTTCCGAGAGTCACCTGGCCCAATCTCTGGACAATTTCTTCCCGGCTCTCCTCCAGTTCCCTGCGACGAGTTCGATAAGTTTCAGCGACACTCCTCAACACACGCTTAAATCCGGGTCGCCCATAGGAGTCCTCAGGAGGGAAATAGGTACCCCCATAGAAAGGGACCTGATCGGGGCTCAGAAAAACGGTCAGTGGCCATCCACCGCTCCCCGTTGCCATCTGGACAAAATTCATATAGATGGCGTCCAGATCGGGCCGTTCTTCGCGGTCCACCTTGATATTGATGAAATTTTGGTTCATCAACCGGGCAATTTCTTCATTCTCAAAGGATTGCTGCTCCATGACGTGACACCAATGGCAGGCTGCGTAGCCCACACTGAGCAAAATGGGCTTGTCCTGTGCTCGCGCTGCGTTTAGGGCCTCTTCACCCCAGGAATGCCAATCCACCGGGTTGTGGGCATGCTGGAGAAGATATGGGCTGCTCTGATCAATCAATCGATTGGTGTGCTTCTTCTTCGCCGCCATAACTGACGTTAAGTTTAACGGTTCCAAGTTCCAGGTTCCAGGTCAGGTTTGGAATTTGTGATTTGGAGTTTGGAGTTTGGAGTTTGTTTAGGATTTAGGATTTGGGATTTAGGATTTCCCCTGACGGCTGACCGTCAGGGGCTGCTCCTCAATCGCATCCGAGCACCCTGCACGGCAAAGGAAATCCCCTCTCCATCCACCTTAAATCCTCCCTCAGGATGAAAGACAGCGTCCGATGAGAGGATGATGGATCCATCGTCTCCGCGGAAAATCATCTCCTCAGCTATCGTTTCCACGCTAGTGGTTCTCAGTTTCAAAACGACGACAGAAGGAAGGCGCGGACTCAAGACAAGGAAGGTCACTGATTGAGAATGGTATATCTCTGCTTCTGGGACGTCTGAGCCTTCCAGGACCAGCAAATAGTCATCGGTTTTGATAAAGCGCCCGTCACCGCCCTTATCGGCGATTTCTGCAGCCATCTCCACGAATCGGAGGTCCGAGTTGCCTCCAACGTAGATCATGACGCCCAGGACCAGGAAACCGACCACAAGCAGGCGGCGCCAGGGAAAACCTCGATGACTTACCTGCCGGCCTATATAAGCCAGCGACAGAGGAACGAGCAACAGGAACAGATCCTGCCAAAAAGCCTCTCCTGGCGTGCGCTCGATCAGGCTTCCGAAACAGCCGCAGGCGGCGTCTTCATCCCGCAATCCGTTGAGGACCAGCCAATAATTTCGGCCGGTTAGAAACAGGAAAAAGCTCACCAGCAAGGTTGTCGGAAACAGAACCGGAAGTCGGCGAAGCCCCAGGATCAGCATCGTTCCCAGTCCCACTTCCAGGGCCAGAGCAATCAGTGTGACGGTTCGAGCCGAGAAGAGAAAATCCAATTGCTCCAGGCGAATTTGCTCGGCGAAGGCCCCCGGCTCCACGACCTTGGCTCCGGCAGCCACCAGAAGCACCAGACCCAGAAATATCGCCCCAAGAGACCCGAGTATCGATTTCAATCTCATCCATTTGGTCCAAGACAAAGACTACAAGAGCCAAATAAAACGGTTTCTTCGAGACCAGGAAACTGTTACTATCGCTGCTGCACAGTTTGAGCTCCTTGAAATCGCCGTTGATCGAAAGCTCAGTTTGTGCAAAAACGACCCAAAGCTTACATGGAAACACCTTAAGAGTGTATAATTCAACTCGATGTCACAGTTAAGCTCATTTCTTGAGAGGAGACAAGAGAATGCGTGAACTAAGATTACCTCTGCTACTGGGTAGTGTGGTGGTATTGTTGGCGGCTGGAGGTTGTGCAAATCGGCCTCCTATACTCAATTGCGTCGCGGACCAGACCTCGTTGACCGAAGGAGAGTCGACAACGATACAATCTAACGCTACAGATCCGGATCGGAACGACCAACTGACCTTTTCCTGGACCACCGACCAGGGGAAATTGGTGGCTTCAGGCGGGTCGGCTGTTTTCGATTCGACTTCGCTGAGCGCAGGAACGTACACCGTCAGCCTGGAGGTGGAAGACGAAAAGCAGCACGTCGCCATTTGTGAGGTTGATCTGACGGTTGGGAAAAACGCAATGGCACCCACCGCATCCTGTGAACCCTCTAATATGCTTGTCACTGAAGGCCAATCCAGGCGCATACAGGTTCGTGCTTCTGATCCCAATAGTGACTCACTGACCTACTCCTGGACGGTGGATGGCCGAGCCGTAACCAATAACCAGTCCTCGTTCGAGTTTGGAACGGTCAATCGCCCAGTGGGCAATCACCGAGTCGGGGTAACCGTCAGGGATACGGACGGAATGACGGCCAATTGCGAATTCCGTGTCACTATCGATCCCAGGCCCAATACGGGTCCGCGTGTAGCGTTAACCCTGGATAAGACGGACGTTTATGCGGGGGATACCGTAGGGGCAACTGCCCAGGCCAGCGATCCTGAAAATGATCCTCTGACCTACGCTTGGACTCTGGATAGTCAAAGGCGTCGCGACACTTCCTCTCGGATACAGATTAGCACCAGCGGACTGGCTGGAGGCCGGCACAGTGTTGCCGTGACCGTTGAAGATGATCGCGGCGCTGCCGCCAGCGACACCAAAACGTTCTC
>CBDUTA010000383.1:0-3409 GCA_965369785.1 uncultured bacterium | reverse complement strand
CGTTGCAGGAAGTGGAAAAAGCGGAAGCAAGCTAGCAGCCGGTCTTCCGGCTGTGTTACATTCCGACTTCTTGTCGGGCCCTCTGGATCAGCGTGGGGATACCACTGGTGCTGCCATGAGTGGACCGATAGAGCTGGTTGAGCTGATCTCTGGCATCCTTGGCACTGGGTCCGTTCAACACAAAAGCTTTGGCAAAAGATAGGTTTGCCTGATCCGTTCTCCCTGCTCCCCAGTAGATGAAACCCAGGCGATAGTGCGCGAAGTCGTTGGTGATGTCGTGTTGCACCGCCTGTTCGAACTCTTTGCGAGCCGTCCTCATGTCCTTATTCATGTAAGCCTGTTCGCCCAGAGCCCGGTGGCAATAACCACGAACTTGATTCAGTTGAGCTGTCCATTGTTGATCCGTTTGATTCTCAGGCTTCTGGAGCGTGTCGGCCGCCACAAGCGCTTTCTTGGCGTAGTCCACAGCTCTACCGAGATCGTTTCCACCCCAGTAGGAGCTGGATAACTCGACCAATATCGGTAAATTGTTAGGATCGTGCTTAGCGGCGCGCTGCCCCCACTTCCGGAAATTGGCCTGGTCGTTCAACGCCTGGTAGGCCTTGGCCACGAAATAAGCAGTGGCGGCATTGGGTGAGTCGGCGTACAGTTTGCTGCCGAAGTCCACCAACTTTTTAGGATTGCCCAGTTTTTGGTAGGCCTGGGTGGCAGCCTGAATGGATGTCGTGTCATCGGGTCGGTGCCGCAAGAAGTTCTCGGCAGTGGTGGCGAGCTGCTGCCACTGACCCTGCTGTCGAAGACCTGGATAGAATTGTGCATAGAGATAGGCGATGTTTGGGTCCAGCGCCGATGCTTTGTAGGTCTTCACGAATTCCAGGAGTAAAGCCTTTTGCTTACTGCTATCTTTCTCCGCTTCGGCCTTCTCGTAAAAATCGTATTCCTGATTGTAGGTGTCACTGTCCTGAAAGCCCAACAATCCGGGAATGAAGCCGATAAAACCCGCCAGTATCAGAATTTTGGATACAATGCCTCTCATTGCGCCCTCCTCAAAGAGTTAATTTACTCATAAAATAGCACACAATGAGCCGGGGAGCACGTAAAACCTTCGACATCTTTCTTTCCCTCTGATGGCTGTCCGAGAGCGCTTCACTTCAGAGCAGGCTTGAGATAAGATTCCCATGCTCCGCTTATTCGGGGATCGTCTAATAGGCAAGACAGCGGCCTTTGGAGCCGCCGATCCAGGTTCGAGTCCTGGTCCCCGAGCCAACATCGTTGGATTTTTCACCCAAAGACCCTCAAACGAAATCTCGGTTTTTAATCGGAAATAGGTGACACGCACGTCATTCCCGAAATCGGCCCCATAAATCAAGGAGTTCAAAGAGGTCTGGCACCGAATGAACTCTAGCTCGGTTAGCCGAGGATGCAGAACTGGGGCGTTACGGGCCTACAGTTTTCGGCTTCAGCTTGGCAATGACGGGCGTGTCACCGATTCTGTCCGTCCCCCTGATGTTGATGGAGGAGGAAATTGAAACGACGACAAAGGCGTCGGGAAGGGGATATCAGGTTTCTACGAGTTAACCCTCAAGGGTTCAGGAGAAGCCCCGAAAATAAACAGGGCAAGTTCTCCTTAGTTGGAGTACTTGCCCCTCAAAACAGGGCTTAAAAATATATCCCTGTTGCACTTTCTATATTACCCGACCCGCGTCAATACTCAGTGATCACCGTCACGGTATTTTCATGCTCAACTGGGTCCGGCCTGACCATCTCTATCTCCAGTTTCCCTTTAAGTGAGGATGCCCGCCCCAAGAAAACGTCGTCCGAAAGGTGGGGAACACGCGCTTGCTTCAAAATTGGGGTAGTGATAGATTTCGATCCTTCGTTACCAGGAGGCAGGGGAATACTATGTCCGAAGTGAATATGAGTAATGTCGGCTCAAAGGAAGTTGCCCAGACGGGTCTTCCCGCTTTGCCCCGGGCGATCACCAGTTTTGGTGCTGCCTGCCTGGAGGGCTCCCTTTATATCTATGGCGGGCATCATGGGCAGGCCCATCAATACTCCCGGGCGGACCAGTCGGATGAGTTGTTGAGACTCGATTGGAAGAAGGCATCAAAGTGGCATGTTGCGGCCACGGGTCCCAGGCTCCAGGGGCTGGCCCTGGTGGCCCATGGCGGGAAGCTGTATCGGTTGGGAGGATTTAGCGCGCGCAACAAAGAGGATGAGGAGCAGGATCTTTGCTCCGTTTCCGATTTTGCCGAATTTGATCCGGAGACCGGCGACTGGAAAGAGCTTCCCCCCATGCCGACGCCCCGATCTTCCTTTGATGCCGTAGTACTGGAGGACCGACTGTATGCGGTGGGAGGCTGGGCCCTGCAAGGAGAAGAGGAGACTGTTTGGCAGGATGGAGCCCATGTCGTGGATCTGTCCCGGACACCGTTGGAGTGGAAGTCGGTCTCTAACCCACCTTTCCGGCGTCGTGCTCTGTCCGTGGGTTCCTTCAACGGTAACGTCTATGTGATCGGCGGCATGCAACCGGACGGAAAAGTCTCGACCGAGACGGCGGTCTTTCACCCTCAAGCCGATACCTGGACGAAGGGTCCCCGCTTGCCTGGCGAGGACATGGAGGGTTTTGGGACAGACTGTCTTGCCCTTGGTGATCGGCTCTATGTGAGCACGTGTTCCGGCAACCTGCTCTGCCTGAGCAACGATGGAGAGTCGTGGGAGAGGGTGGGGAAATTACAGGCGGGGCGCTTTTTTCATCGCATGCTGTCCATGGATGAGAAACACCTGGTCATCCTGGGCGGCGCCAGCATGAAGAGCGGAGTGTTCTCGGAAGTGGAGGTTGTGCAAATCAATGCATAATCCCGGCTAGAGGTTTCCGGTAGAAGCCGAGAGTTCGATTACATCTCAAAACTCAAACTGATAGCTGTTAAGGTAAATCCAGGCATCTCTTGAAAACATAGGATTTGCTGGTTTTTATCAACCTCTCAAAGTTGCACAGAGCGGCACAGAGCGGAAGAAACCCGCAACTGACGCAACCCAGCCGCAACCTACTACGCCCTTCTTGTTTCCTGGTTTTTCCTGTTGTTCGGGCGATTCTGTGGTAGAAATGGGGTAGAAAATCCGATGTGGATGACCACACCGTCCCATGGCTGGCAGTATTGATGGAACGATTCTGCCCGCCACTCAGGGCATCAAATTCATCCGCCGTGGCGTGTTGTGGAAAGGGTATCTTGATTCTTAGCGGCCACCGAGATGTTTAGATATTAAATAAACATCGACTCCACTCATCGAGCACTCTTGATTCGATGCGTCATTCATTGTGATAGCCTCAATCAGGTTGCCAGAGTACTCGGTGAAAGTGACGTGATGTATCTGCCGATAAAGGTCATCCCCAATCTTCTCGGATGCC
>CBDUTA010000382.1:0-3440 GCA_965369785.1 uncultured bacterium | reverse complement strand
TTTGCCAACACCATCAATACCATCGAAGGGGGCACTCACCTGGCAGGATTCAAAGCAGCCCTGACTCGGACTTTGAATGCCCATGCATCGGCTTCCAATCTCGCTAAGGATCTCAAGCAGAACCTGAGTGGCGAGGATGTCCGGGAGGGCCTGACAGGCGTGATCAGTGTCAAGCTGCCTCAGCCCCAGTTCGAAGGACAGACCAAGACAAAGTTGGGGAATAGTGAAGTCAAGGGTCTGGTGGAGACGATTTGCAATGAGAAGTTGAGTATTTTTCTGGAACAGAATACCGCTGTGGCCAAGCGGATAGTGGAGAAGGCAGTCGAAGCTGCTCGTGCCCGCTCAGCGGCCCGAAAGGCACGCGATCTCACCCGCCGCAAGGGTGTGTTAGAGAATCTCTCCCTTCCCGGGAAGCTGGCCGACTGCCAGGAGAGAGATCCGCAGTTTTCCGAAATATTCCTGGTTGAGGGCGACTCTGCGGGAGGCTCGGCCAAACAAGGTAGGGACCGGAAATTTCAAGCCATTCTGCCCATCAAGGGAAAGATCCTGAATGTGGAAAAGGCTCGGTTTGACAAGATGTTGGGTAACGAAGAGATTGCCATCATGATCTCGGCAATTGGAACGGGTATTGGGGCCGATGATTTTGATGTGACCAGGCTGCGTTACCACAAGGTGATCATCATGACGGATGCGGACGTGGATGGAAGTCACATCCGCACCCTACTCCTGACCTTCTTCTATCGGCAAATGACACAGCTGGTCCAGGCCGGCCATATCTTTATTGCCCAACCCCCGTTATATCGAGTCAAAAGAGGCTCCTCCGAGAGATACCTCCACAAGGAGGAGCAACTCAGAGAGTACTTGATGGAAAAGGCAACACAAGACCTGGTGGTCAACGTCTCCAAGACCGGCCAATCGTATGAGAAAGCGGATCTTATCGATAAGATGCATTCTCTGATGGCTTTCAGGACGATTTACGAAAACCTCAGTAGGAAACTGGGAGAGGGCAAAGTCCTGGACCAGTTACTGGAGCACATTCTGACTCAGAGCAATTTCACAAATGGCGACGATTTTTACCGGAGCTATTTAGCAGAGCAAAAACATTTGGAGGCCCTGGCGGCGGTCTTGAAAAAACAAGGATATGAAGGTGAGATCACCTACGATGAAGAGCACAGCCTGAACAAGTTACGGATCCGGGTGGGACATGCAGCTCCTGTCGTGATCCACTACGATCTCTTATCCTCGGCCGAATTCAAGCAGCTGTTTGGCCTCTATCGAAAGGTCGAAGAGTTTCGAGGGAGTCCCCTTGTCATCAAGGAGAAGGATAAGGAGACGGTGATCCCCAATGAGGGAGAGCTGGTTGACTACATCGTCGCTGCCGGAAAAAAGAATGTCGTTATTCAGCGCTACAAGGGGTTGGGTGAAATGAATCCCCGACAGCTTTGGGACACCACGATGAACCCGGACACGCGAACCTTGCTGCAGACGAGGATCGAAGATGCCATTGAGACGGATGAGATCTTCACGATCTTGATGGGGGATCAGGTTGAACCTCGCCGTAAGTTCATCGAACAGAATGCCCTCAACGTGAAGAACCTAGACATTTGATCCGCAAGAACCTGGATGATGCATGGGTTCTCGTCATGAAGCGACGAGAGCCTATGCATCATCCAGGCTATAGTGTCTCGTCCCAGGAATACCATGACATTTGCTGATGGGGCTTGTGAGGTGAGATCAAGGAGCGAGGAGAAGGCGATGCGCAGACATCGCGTCGTCGGTTCGGGAACTCGACGCCGTCCCGCTCGCCACAAATGTCATAGTATTCCTGGGACGAGAGACTAGAAGGAGAAGGAAGCAATGGGCGAACATCGCGGACTGGAAATCCCTGTCAACATCGAAGAAGAGATGAAGTCGTCCTATTTGGACTATGCCATGTCTGTGATCGTCGGGCGGGCTTTGCCCGACGTTCGCGACGGGTTAAAGCCCGTTCATCGGCGGGTTCTCTATGCGATGCAGCAACTGGGGAATGTCCACAACAAGCCCTATAAGAAATCGGCCCGTGTCGTTGGAGACGTCATTGGCAAATATCACCCCCATGGCGATTCCGCCGTCTATGACACCATCGTGCGAATGGCTCAGGATTTTTCCATGCGTGAACTTCTGGTTGATGGACAGGGGAATTTTGGATCCGTTGATGGTGATTCAGCGGCGGCCATGCGTTACACGGAAATCCGGATGTCGAGAATCGCGGAAGAGATGCTGGCGGATATTGACCGGGAAACGGTACAGTTTCAAGCCAACTATGATGATTCACTGACCGAGCCGGTGGTGTTACCTGCCAGGGTTCCCAATCTTATTGTGAATGGAACCTCGGGCATCGCGGTGGGAATGGCTACCAACATCCCGCCCCACAATCTTGGGGAGGTCGTCAACGCCGCCCTTTTATTGATCGATCGAGCTGATGCCTCGCCTGCTGAGCTTATGGAGTTGGTTCCGGGACCGGACTTTCCAACGGGAGCTTTTATTTACGGGCGGGAGGGTATCCGGCAGGCCTACAAGACTGGGCGCGGCATCATAAAACTTCGTGCCCGGGCATCCATGGAGAAGGTGGAGAAGGACCGCGATGCCATTATTATTCACGCCCTCCCCTACCAGGTGAATAAGGCTAGACTGGTGGAGAAGATTGCCCACCTGGTCCATTCCAAGAAACTTGAGGGAATTAGTGACCTTCGTGACGAATCCGACCGCGAAGGGATGCGTGTAGTGATTGAGCTCAAGAGAGGAGAGCAACCGCAGATCGTTCTCAACAAACTGTACAAGTTGACTCCTATGCAGACTTCTTTTGGTGTCATCTTGTTGGCCGTGGTGGACGGACAACCGCGCGTACTGAAATTCGCGGAAATCATTAACCTGTTCTTGGACCACCGTAAAGACGTTGTCCGACGCCGGACCATTTATGACCTCGGAAAAGCGCAAAAACGGGCGCATATTCTGGAGGGTCTCAAAAAGGCGTTGGATCACCTGGATGCCGTGATTACCTTGATTCGAAAGGCTAAATTCCCGGCCGAGGCCAAGGAACAACTCTCCGCCCAGTTTGAGCTCACCGAGATCCAGGCTCAGGCCATTTTGGAAATGAGGCTGCAGCGCCTGACAGGACTGGAGCAAACCAAGATTGTTGAGGAGTACGAGGAGATCCTCAAGAAGATCACCGAGTTGGAGAAGATTCTGTCCAGTGAGAAGGAGCTCAAGGAAGTTATTAAAGATGAGTTGATTGAGATTCAGAATAATTATCAGAATCCTCGTCGGACCGTGATTGTTGATGAAGAAGTAGAGTTGACGATGGAGGATCTGATTGCCGAAGAATCCGCCGTTATTACGGCGACTCACAATGGATATATCAAGAGAACGGCCTTACACATCTATAAGAGTCAGCGAAGAGG
>CBDUTA010000381.1:0-3478 GCA_965369785.1 uncultured bacterium | reverse complement strand
GACACCACTTCCAGGCTCACCGGACCATCGACCAGGTCGCAAATCTCTCTCGCCACTTCTTCCAGGGGTCTTTCCTCTTTGGCGAGCAGGGAAGGATTCGTGGTCACGCCATCCACGATTCCCAGAGACACCCCTTTGCGAATGTCCTCAATATTGGCGGTGTCCAGAAAGAATTTCATAGTGCCTCTCCTTTTTTATTTTTCATTGTACAGTAACACTTACCGGGTCAGACTTGGAACTTTCGTTTCCAACCTGGTCCACCGCACTGAGCTGATAGTAATAGGATTGACCTGGGACGACGGATTCATCCACATACCGATTGATCGTAATCGATGAGGAGGACCTTTGGAGGCGGTTCACTTCCGTACCGGAATAGAGGAAGTAACCTTCCAGATCGGCTTCTTTATTTTCATCCCAGAATATTTGGACCCTCCCCTCCAAAACGAATGCAGTAATGTTTTGAGGGGTTGCTGGTGGGAACTCATCTCTGGGGATGATTCTCAGCGTCTTACTGAAAGGACTCAAGATCAAGGGGTCTGCATTCCGACTCATAGTCTGCACGCGGTAAGATTGCACCTCTCCGAACCGAAATTCAAGGTCCGAATATTCTGCAGTGCTGACTCGATGTTTTGAGTTCACGAGATAGCCCACGATTTGAGGCGGCTGGGAACCATCTGCGTTCTCTGTGGGAGGGTCCCAGTTCACCACGATCTGGTCCTGGTGCACCTGATACCTGAGAGCGGTCGGCGGCCGTGCCGAAGGGAGAGGTTTCGTTTGTATGAAGTTCGAAAATGGGGAGCGACGGTTCTGGCTGTTGGTGAACCGAAGGCCGTAGATACAAGTCTGGTCTAAGCCTGGACTGTCCTCGAAAACGAACCGATCTTCCTCATGGTAGGGCGAGAGTTGGTTGCGTTGTAAACGGGCCGCCGCTTCAACCTCTTCGGTGAGGGAAGGGTTGATTCCACACTGCCGGTAAATTTCCACCTGTTCAATTTCCCCCGGGGGGAGAGAAAAAACGATTTGGACCTGCTCTCCGACTTGAACGACTGTCAGATCCGTGACCGTCTCCGGATGGCGAACCAGTGGAGGAAGGGGGTCCCCCACTTTGGCGCAGGAGGCGAGGGGAAGCAACAGACAACAGAGGCAGAGAAACCTGACCGGCTGACCACCTGACCGCCTGACCACCTGAGCACCTGCCCCCTCGGCCAATGGGAAAAGACAAATCTTGAATGGCCAATATTTACTGGTGTAATTCACAGATTTAGATCTTTCACTATTCGAAGTCGTTCGAGCGTAACGGGTTAGGAGGTCAGCCGGTCAGGTGGTTAGCTTCTTCACAGAATGTAGCGCGACAGATCTCGATCTTTGACGATGTTTGCCAGCTGTTCCTTCACGTAATTTGCGTCGATGATCACTTGTTTTTTTTCTAGATCAGGAGCCTCGAAGGAGATGTCTTCCAGAAGCGCTTCCATGATCGTGTGCAACCGACGCGCACCGATGTTCTCAGTCATCTCGTTGACGACGCTGGAAAAATGGGCGATTTCGTTGATGCCGGACTTCATGAATTTCAAGCGCACGCCTTCTGTGGCCAGAAGATCCCGATATTGCTTGACCAAAGCATTCTGTGGTTCCTGAAGAATTCGAATGAAGTCCTTTTTGCCCAGCGAGTGCATCTCCACTCTGACGGGAAATCTCCCTTGCAGTTCGGGGATCATGTCGGAGGGCTTCGAGACATGGAAAGCTCCAGCTGCAATAAACAGGATGTGATCGGTGCGAACCATTCCGTGGCGGGTGCTCACGGTGGTTCCCTCTACGATGGGTAAGATGTCTCGCTGTACTCCCTCCCGGCTGATCTCGGGTCCCTGACCCGCTTCTCTTCCAGCAATCTTGTCAATTTCGTCGATAAAAACAATGCCCGAATCTTCTACCCGGTCCAGGGCCTCGCGGGTCACTTGTTCCATGTCAATGAGTCTGGATTCCTCCTCCATAATGAGGTACTCAATGGCTTCTTCGACGTGCATCTTGCGCTTTCGTTTCCGCGTCCCCAGGATACCGGGCAACAGGTCTTTGATGTTGATGTCCATCTCCTCGATGCCTTGACCAGGGATGATCTCGAAGGAGGGGAAGCCACGCTCTGGAACTTCTAACTCGACGTTTCTGTGGTCTAACTTTCCTTCTCGAAGCTGCCGGCGCAGTTTTTCACGAGTCTTGTTGAATGTTTCCAGTTTTTGGACGCCCTGTTGTGGGGTGGACTTCTGGCCCTTTGGAGTTTTGTGCTTTTTGGGAGGGGAAGGGGGGAGCAGCAGATCGAGCAACCGTTCCTCGGCGTTCTGCTCCGCCTTCTTGGCCACCCTGGTCAATTTTTCCTGACGCACCATGTCCACTGCAATATCCACCAGGTCACGGATAATCGATTCCACGTCTCGGCCCACATAACCGACTTCGGTGAATTTACTGGCTTCGACCTTCAGGAAGGGAGAATTAGCCAGCCGAGCCAGCCGCCGGGCAATTTCCGTTTTACCCACACCTGTCGATCCAATCATAAGGATGTTCTTGGGTTGGATCTCTTCGGCCATCTGCGGCTTCAGTTTCTGTCTTCGAACTCGATTTCTCAGGGCCACGGCCACTGCGCGCTTGGCTTTGCGTTGACCGATGACGTGTCGATCCAGCTCCTCCACAATCTGGCGAGGTGTCATCTCATCCAGGTTGAGAGGGCTGTCCTCGAGTTCTTTTCTCAGGGGGTGAAGGGAGGAGGTGGAAGTAGTCATGCTCAGAGGGTCTCAACCGTGATAGCGGAATTCGTATAAATACAAATGTTCCCGGCAATTTTCAGAGACTCCAGGGCGACTTTCTTGGCCGATATTTTGGTGAATTGCAGAAGAGCCTGAGCAGCTGCCAGGGCATAGGGACCTCCCGAGCCAATGGCGATCACTCCATGATCCGGCTCGATTAAATCGCCATCTCCGGAAACCAAAAAGGAATGCTTCTTGTCGCTGATGAGCAGTTGGGCGTGCAGGTGTCTTAACACTTTGTCGGTACGCCATTCCTTGGCAAGTTCTACAGCGGCTCGCGGGAGGTTCCCTTGAAATTGTTCCAGTTTGCTCTCAAATCGAGCAAAAAGAGAGAAAGCGTCGGCCGTTGATCCGGCAAAACCAGCCAGGACCTGATTATCGTGGAGTCGACGGATCTTTTTTGCTGTACTCTTGATAATGGTGTCTCCCAGACTGACCTGGCCGTCCCCAGCCAAGGCCACCTGTTTACCCCTTCTGACCAAGAGTATCGTTGTCCCTCGGAGCGCTGCCATGATTGGCTGCCAGTATAGTATAAGACTCATGAGCCGGGCAAAACGGGCCGAATGGGTAGAACTTCTCGATCGGAATTGCATCTCGCGTTGTTTATGGGAAGGGGTCAGTCCTTCTCTCCTCCTGGAGGTCCTAGAAAGGACACACCCCACAGTGGCTGACCCCTTCCCACCTAG
>CBDUTA010000380.1:0-3500 GCA_965369785.1 uncultured bacterium | reverse complement strand
CGAATGAATCATGAACACAATCGCAAGCACAGCAAACAGATCCACCATGGGAACAAGTGCTTGCATGAATTGCGATTGATCCCCACGCGATCGATTAAATATCATGCGTTGCTTTTCCCCAGTATTCGTGAACTAGAATTGACACTGCCGGGATTTTGCCATGTCTTTCGAAGGAATCGAGGTGTATCCATAGTGACCTGGTGCTCTAGCCTGTGAGATTTGCTCGGAGGCAGTTATCCGCCGATCGTACCCATCAGACAACTCATCAATCTGCATCTTGCAAGCAGCATGCATTAGGCGCAGTCTTACATAGCAACGCACTCGTACACAGTGACTGCTATCACTTAAAACAAGGTTTGTGATTCCCAGGGGCCTTCTATGAATCGTTGGAGAAATTTACGAGCCGGTCTGCACAGCATCAAGGCTCAAGGTTCATCCGCCGCGTCAGAAAGAAAAGCGGGTCAGGCTACCTGAGCGGGGTTGTCCTATAGAAATGTCAACTGCCCAGCTGATCGCAGTGGACTACTCTATCCCAGTCTTGTACTGAAATCTAAAACGGATTGATTCATACTTCCTCCCTCTTTTCTGCTGCTCAATGTGATTTTCCCCATCCGGAAAAGCAATGAAGGTCATCATGGGTAGAAATAGGTTGGACGATAGAAAGATGAGGCCGCACGGAGTGCGGAAAATAGGCTACAATAAGACTAAGCTGATGGCATTTTCCGCTAAATCTCTATTGCGCACCCTCCTTTTGACAACGTTCGGAATCGCCGCTCTGGGAATCCTGGGATACCTCTTCATGACCCGTCTCACCGAACTGAGCGAACAGGTGAACGATGTCAACCAGCAACTGGAAAAGGCCATGAAACAGCTGGAAGACGTCGCCGAAAAGTCGGAAACCGCCACCACACGAGCAGCCCAGGCCGAAGAAAATGCCCTGGAGGCTGATCGGAGTCGGCGCCAGGCGGAAGCAGCCCAAGCCGCAGCAGAAAAATCGGCAGAGCTCGCTCGACAGGAAACTGACAAGGCGAAACAGGACATCCAACTGGCCCAGGACGAAAGGTCGCTAGCCCAGGAAGAAGCGCAACGGGCCCGGGAAGAGCGGGAGCGTATCCGCAGGGAAAGAGACCAGGAACTCAACCGTCTACACTCGGCTTTTGACCAGATCGTCGAAACCCGCAGAACTGCTCTGGGATTGGTCATGAGTCTGGGAAGCGACTCCATGCAGTTCGACTTTGACGAGACCACTTTGAAACCGGAGAATCGGGAACTGTTGAGTAAAATAGTCGGTATCTTGCTGACCTCCAGGAATTACGGGATCTACGTCTATGGTCACACCGACAGCACCGGTTCTCAGGCATACAACCTGGATCTCTCTGAGAGGCGGGCTCAGACGGTACTTGACTACCTAACCCAAAACGGCATTAAGCCGGAGATCATCACCTCTAAGGGTTTTGGGAAATCCCAACCGATCGTGTCCGGCAACACTGCAGCGGCACAAGCCAAGAATCGCCGAGTCGAGATTGGCATCGTGGATACCATCATCAACTACGAAGAGCGGGTTTCCTCTCTCGAGTAAACGGGATGAATCGACAGGAGAGCTTTACATGATCATCGTGATGCAGGGAGACGCTTCACCCCAGCAAATCGAACGAGTCATGGAACGGATCCAGGATCTGGGCTACAAGCCTCACCCCATTCATGGAGACAAACGCACCGTGATCGGGGCTATTGGAGACGAACGCGGTAAAAGTGCTCTGGAAAGTTTGGTGGGCTACGAGGGAGTGGAAAACGTCATCCCTATCCTCAAACCCTTCAAGCTGGCCTCCCAGGAAATGCATCGCGAGCCAACCGTGATCGAGGTCAACGGTGTGCAGATTGGGGGTGGGGGCTTCGCCCTGATCGCCGGTCCCTGTTCCGTGGAGAGCGAAACACAGATCATCGAAGCCGCACGGGCGGTCAAAAAGTCAGGAGCCAACATGCTCCGGGGAGGCGCCTTCAAGCCGAGAACGTCACCCTACAGCTTTCAAGGACTCGAGCATGAGGGATTGAAACTTTTGGCCAAAGCTCGTCAGGAGACGGGACTCCCTGTCGTGACCGAGATTCTTTCGCCGGAGAATGTGGAACTGGTGGAGGAATACGCGGATGTGATGCAAGTGGGAGCCCGTAATATGCAAAACTTTCCCCTGCTCAAGAAGTTGGGGAAAGTGAAGCGTCCCGTGCTGCTGAAACGGGGCATGATGTGCACGATCAAGGAAACACTGATGTCGGCAGAATATATCTTGAGCAGTGGCAACCCTTCCGTCATTTTGTGCGAACGGGGCATTCGCACTTTCGAGGATTCCATGCGCAACACCTTGGATCTGTCGGCTGTTGCCCTGATCAGGGAGTGGACCCATCTTCCGGTCATCGTGGATCCCACCCACGGAACCGGGGTAAAATCACTCATTCCACCCATGTGCAAAGCAGCCATCGCCACGGGAGCAGATGGCCTGATGGTCGAGGTCCATCCCCAGCCTGAAGAGGCACTCTCTGATGGATCACAGGCACTGCTGCCCGAGCAGTTCCAGGAAATCGCCGATTCGATTCGCCCCTATCTGGAGCTGGAAGGAAAAACACTCTATCCACCGAAAGTCCCTGCCTCTTAGCTAGCCGGGGTCATGAATAGATTGTCGTGACGAAGTGCCGCAGGCGCCGCGATGACAAGGCGTGCGACGAAGAGCCCCGCAGGCGTACTCATGCAGTACGCCGAGGAGCTCTAGGAAGCACAACGCTGTCAGCGTGGATGATTGCGGCACTGCAGTAGACAATTTATTCATGATCCCGGCTAGGAGAAATGATCCTCCACGATTCGGCGCCAGGCAAAAGCCGCCACTGTGGCAATGGGGATGCAGGCCTCACTCGAGCCGCAGCGGGGAATGACGCTCCCATCGCAAATCAGCAAACCTTCAATGTCGTGGGATTGAAAACGCTCATTGACCACCGAGTCTTTAGGCTCCACACCGGCGCGGCAGGACCCCATAGCGTGCACGTTGCCCCGGTAATTGCGAACCCTTTCATCGAGGCCGCGAACATCACCGATCCGCTTAAAACCCATCCCCTTGAGAAGATTTCTGCATATCTCCACTCCTTCTTCGAACCGCTTGACCATTCGAGGGTCGCTCTTGTAACTCACGGTACCGTCCGGCTCCACTCGCCCACCAGAATTCCTAGCTCCGGTCTGGTGCACCAGAATGCCTGAAATGCGGGTACAGGCCGTTTTCATGTATTCTTTGTGTTCCGAGCCGAAGTCGGGAGCGAATTCACTGAGCGCCGCTTGCTGGGGAAGGATCAGTCGATTCGAGTAATTGGAGCTGATCATCAAGTTGAAATCCCCATCCGGCATGCCCTGCTCAAAAATGTAATCTCCGTTATTGGTTCCACGACCCGCTTCCATTAGAGGATTGTCGGAAAAAGCACGGATGGCAATGGTCTGGTCCGTATTGTAGTGGTTGCCCACA
>CBDUTA010000379.1:0-3512 GCA_965369785.1 uncultured bacterium | reverse complement strand
CGCAACGACCTGTTTTCCCATCTTCAATCCCTGTCCCCCAGCTTTTACCAACGCAACCCCACCGGGGACATCATGTCTCGGGCCACCAATGACCTCAGTGCTGTTCGAATGGTGCTTGGACCCGGAATCATGTACTCCATAAACACCCTTTTTACGGCTGTTTTGACCATCAGCATCCTCGTGACCATCAACCTGCAACTGGCCATCCTCACCCTGCTTCCTCTCTTGGCTGTGAGTGTCTGTGTGAAGTACTTCGGAAAACAAATTCATAAACGATTCGAGAAGATCCAGGAACAGTTTGCAACACTCACCACTTTAGCCCAGGAGAATGTCTCGGGAATTCGTGTGGTCAAGGCATACAACCAGGAACAAGCGTTCATTGGACGTTTCCAGGAGGCTAATGAGGACTACGTCGACAGAAGCCTTTCCTTAGTCAGGATTTGGGGAGTCTTTAACCCACTGCTGACTTTTCTACTCGGCCTCTCCTCAGTGGCGCTGCTCTGGTATGGAGGACGTCAGGTCATTCAGGGCTCCATCACGGTGGGTGAGTTCGTTGCCTTTATGGCCTACCTCAGTATGCTCACCTGGCCCACTATTGCTCTCGGATGGGTGATCAACATCTTTGAACGGGGCTCCGCTTCCATGGGCCGAATGAATCAGATCTTTCAGTCAAGGCCTGAAATCAGGGATGAGCGCCCAAGCACTCTCTCAACACTCAAGGGCGACATTCAGGTCAACAACCTTACTTTTTCCTATAATGGAACACCTGCTCTCAAGAACGTGAGCTTTGAAATTCCTTCAGGCCAGACCCTGGCCATCGTGGGAAGGACAGGAAGTGGAAAGTCAACGTTGGTGAATCTGCTGTGTCGCCTGTATCGCGTTCCCAAAGCGGGCATCTTCATCGACGGCAACGACATCAACGATATTCCCCTGGAGACGCTGCGAACCCATATTGGTTACGTTCCTCAGGAAACATTCCTCTTCTCGGAGACCGTCCAGCAGAACATCACTTTTGGGAAACCTGAAGCGAGTCTTCAGGCCATCCAGAAAAGCGCGAAGATCAGCAACATTTGGCCCGACATACAAGAGTTTCCCCGTAAGTTCGAGACCTTCGTAGGAGAGCGCGGGATTACCTTGTCGGGAGGTCAAAAGCAGCGAATAGCCATTAGTCGAGCGCTTCTGGTGAATCCCAAAATTCTCATTCTCGATGACGCCCTTTCCAGCGTTGACACCGATACCGAAGAACGAATTCTGCAGGGGCTTTCCGGAGAATTCTCAAATCGGACCGTCCTCTTGATTTCCCATCGAATTTCGACAGTCAAGATGGCCGATCAAATACTGGTCATGGAGAAGGGAGAAATCGTAGAACGGGGCACCCACGAGGATCTCCTGAAAACAAAAGGACCCTACGCCGCCCTCTATGAGAGGCAACTGCTGAAGGAGGAACTGGGCGTGGAATGAATCACTTTCACGAAGAAGAAATCCTGGGTAAAGCGTATGACAGCCAGTTAGCACGCCGTTTGCTGAAGTATCTGCGCCCCTATCGTCGTGTTGTGGCAATCTCTATTCTGCTGCTGATCATTGTGTCCGGACTACGGCTGGTGGGACCCTATCTTACCCTGGTGGCCATTGACCAATACATCATGACCGGAGATTCCTCCGGTCTTACCCCCATCGCCCTGCTTTACCTGCTCGTTCTTCTTTTTCAGTTCGGCGCTGCGTTCGTTCAGACCTACCTCATGAACTGGACGGGACAGAAAATCATGTACGACCTTCGTATGGAGATCTTTCGGCACGTCCAGAAACTGCACATGGGATTCTTTGACCGAAATCCAGTCGGTCGGCTCATCACTCGAATAACCAACGACGTGGACGTCCTCAATGAGCTTTTCACCGCCGGTGTAGTCAGCATCTTCGGCGATATCTTCACCCTGGCCGGCATCGTTCTGGTCATGCTCTGGCTGAATTGGAATCTAGCCCTGGTCTGTTTTTCCGTTGTACCTCTTCTGTTCGTTGTCACCATGATTTTCAAGATGAAAGTGCGTGGATCTTACCGCTGGGTACGCCTCAGTGTGGCAAAGATCAATGCCTTCCTTCAGGAGAACATTACGGGGATGTCTGTGGTTCAGATTTTTGTTCAGGAGAAGCGCAAACTCCATCAGTTCGATGAGAGAAACTCCGAGTATCTCAAGGCCAATCTCCAATCCATTTCCTACTACGCGATCTTTTATCCGGTGGTCAACATGCTGGGAGTTGTCGCCGTCGCCCTAATCCTCTGGTATGGAGGGAATCAGGTTCTTGGGGAAATTCTGACTCTGGGCGCCCTGGTGGCTTTCATCCAGTATTCAGAACGCTTCTATAAACCCATCAGTGATCTCAGTGAAAAGTTCACCATCCTGCAAAATGCCATGGCAAGTTCCGAACGTATCTTTACACTTCTGGATACCCAACCGGAGATCGTCCCTCCCTCCCAACCGCTCAGGCCCGAAAAAATAGCAGGAAGAATCGAATTCAAGAATGTTTCCTTTGCCTATAACCAGGACACCCCGGTCTTGAAGGATATCGACCTGAGAGTGACACCGGGAGAGAAGGTGGCCATTGTCGGAGCCACAGGAGCCGGAAAATCCACCCTCATCAATCTTCTATGCCGATTCTACGACGTCCAGGAAGGAGAAATCAGCATTGACGGTTTCCCTATTCAAGATCTGGACCTGGGCCTTTTGCGTCAGTCGATCGCCGTTGTGCTTCAGGACACCTTTCTGTTTCGGGGTAGCATTGAAGAAAACATCAGTCTGTGGGGGAGACCCCTCGGACAACAGGAAGTGGAAAGAGCCGCCCGGCAGGTCCACGCACATGAATTCATTCAAGCTTTTGCCGGAGGATATTCCACGCCCGTGGCCGAGAGAGGGGCTGGTCTCTCGGTGGGTCAAAAACAGCTCGTGGTTTTTGCGCGCGCGCTGGCACATGACCCACAACTGCTTGTGTTAGATGAAGCCACTTCCTCAGTCGACACCGAAACCGAACTCCTGATTCAGGACGCTTTGGATCAACTCATGAAGGACCGAACCTGTTTGATCATCGCCCACCGGCTCTCCACGATCCAGAACTGCGATCGCATCATTGTTCTGCATAAAGGCGAAATCCGGGAGGAGGGATCCCATTCCGACCTCCTGAAAAAACGGGGGATTTATCACAAGCTTTATCAGCTCCAGTACAAGAACCAGCTGGGACCGCTGACAGCTGACCGCGGTCAGCGGAAATCCCAAATTCTAAATCCCAAATGACAAACAAATACCAAATCCTAAATCCTAAACAGATTAAGATTCTAAATTCTAAGTTCAAACCATCTGAGAATGTGGGTTCACAGACTGTTTCATGATGACTTTGTTTGTGATTTGGAAATTGGAATTTGTGATTTGTTTAGGATTTGGGATTTAGGATTTGGGATTTGCATGTGATCCCACATCCAGAACTGAAACCTGGAACTTGGAACCTGGAACCTGGAACGGGCG
>CBDUTA010000378.1:0-3539 GCA_965369785.1 uncultured bacterium | reverse complement strand
CTGGAACTTGAAGGCTGGAACCTATGAAAGGAATGATTCTGGCAGCGGGTTTGGGAACGCGGCTTCACCCTCTGACCGACTTTCGCGCCAAGGCGGCCATTCCCTTCCTGAATCGTCCTCTGATCCATTATGCTTGGGAACTCCTGGTAGGCTCAGGTCTTCAGGAGATCATGATCAATTCACACCATCTCCCTCATTCCATTGAAGATGCCGTCCAAGACATGAGGACCGCAGATCAAAACACACCCCCTATCCTGTTCTCCCACGAGGCCGAAATGTTGGGAACCGCAGGTGCCATCCGCAAAGTTCGTGACTTTCTGGCCGGTGACACCTTCGTGGTCTGCAGCGGAAAGATCTATTTCGAACAAGAGCTGGATCAGGCCATCGGCTTTCACCAGGAAACGGAATCCCTGGTGACCTTGGTTCTGGTTCCCTACTCAGATAAATATTCCTATAATCCCGTTCTCCTGGACGAGCAGAACAACATCACTGGGTTCGGTCCAATAAATGAAGGAACCCCTCTCGACAAGCCCCATGTCTTTACGGGAATCCATATCCTCGATCCCAAGATCTTCGACTTCATCCCCGAAGGTCCCTCCGATACCGTTCAGGACATTTATCCCCGTCTCATCGAAGAGGGCTATCGGGTACAGGGTTTCGTGAGCAGGGCCTACTGGTGCGAATGCAGCACTCCGCAACACTACTTAATGAGGTCCCTGGAGGTCCTGAAAAAAAGAGGATGGGACAACCTGATCGAGGGTGAGGTAAACCCTCTGTGTCAGGGCGTGGTGGCACCCCGTTCCGCCCAGATCGATGGGTCCAGCGTTGTGAAGGACTCAGTCCTCTGGGATGATGTAAAAGTAGGTCCCAATTCGTCCCTCAGCGGTGTTATAGTCACAGATGGAGTAACGCTGGGACCAGGGACTCATCTGGAAAATGCCATAGTCACCCCATTGCAGGAGAGAATGGAACCCCTTCAAGCTGCACAAAAGGTGGGTGACTCTCTTATTTGGCCGCTATGACCGAGATTCAGCAACGCCTGATGGCTTTCATCGAGCGAGAGTTTCATCTCAGACACAACCCTTCCCAACTCAACAGACTCGTCGGAGACGCCTCAGAGCGCCAATATTTTCGATACCAGAGCCCATCTGGAGAGGCTGTTATTCTCACCGCCTACCCGGAGCCTTTTGACCCGGATACCTTCACCTATGCACAGGTTTATCATCTTCTGCGCAAGATTGGTCTTCCTGTTCCGGAAATCATCGCCCTGGATGGAGAACTGGGCATCGTTCTGCAGGAAGACCTGGGAGACGAATCCCTCCAGGATCGACTCCTCAAGGCGGCGGAAAGAGAACGCAGAGAACTCCTTCATCAGGCCATCGATCACATTATCACCATCCAGCAGGAAGGCACACAGGCATTGAATCCGGAATATGAGGCCTCCATTCTGGCCTTCGACGAGGAGAAGTTGCACTCGGAACTTCTCTTTTTTCACCGTCATTTCCTGGGAGGCTATCGAAGACTGAAAGTGACCGAGGAAGAGAGTCTCGTGGAGGAGTTCACTCGACTTTCAACTGAGCTGGCCGCTCTTCCTCGTCTTCTCTGCCACCGCGACTTTCACGTCCGTAACCTGATGTTGAAAGACGGCAAGATGTACATCATCGATTTTCAGGATGCACGCCAGGGTCCTTGCTCCTACGATGTGGTATCCCTCCTGAAGGACTCCATCGAACTGGAGACCCAGGAGGTCGATGAGTACCGGGATTACTATCTGAGCAGGACCTCCCTGACTCGGAAAGTGGAAGATTTCTTACGCCAGTTTCACTTAATGGGCATTCAACGCTTGCTCAAGGCCCTGGGAACCTATGGCTTCCAGATCACGGAGCGAGGAAATGCTCTTTATCAGCAATATGTGTCCGGTTCGCTTCAGCGGGCGCTCCTCTCCTTGCAGGCGGTCCCTGAATTTCCTTATCTTCAACGCATCATCGAGGGAAGTCTGACTCAATAAGAAACCCATGCCTCACGTTTATATCCAGGATATCGCTGACCATGTGGAGAAGGAAGTCACACTCAAGGGTTGGCTTTACAACAAAACCGACAAAGGGAAACTCCGATTCCTGCTGATTCGGGACGGTACGGGAGTGATCCAGGCCGTTGTGTTCCAAAAGAACGTCTCCCCTGAGGTCTTTCAAGCAACTGACACGCTGTCTCAGGAATCCTCCCTCGTCGTGACCGGTACCATCCGAAAGGATGAACGTGCTCTGGGAGGCTTCGAGATGGATGTTCACACTCTGGAAGTCATACAGGTGGCCGACTCGTATCCCATTTCACCTAAAGAGCATGGAACCTCTTTTTTGATGGACAATCGGCACCTGTGGCTCCGCTCCGCGCGCCAGCATTCAATCCTGCGAGTCCGCAGCGAAATCATCAAAGCCTGCCGGGATTTTCTGGATGACCGCGGTTTTACTCTGGTCGACACTCCCATTATCACCCCGGCGGCCTGCGAAGGGACAACGACCCTCTTTGGGATCGACTACTTTGAGGAGAAAGCCTACCTGACCCAGAGCGGCCAGCTTTACAACGAGGCAGCCTGCATGTCGGTGGGAAAGACCTACTGCTTCGGTCCCACTTTTCGGGCCGAAAAGTCGAAAACACGCCGCCACCTGACGGAGTTCTGGATGATCGAACCGGAGGTGGCCTTTGCCGACCTGGACGACATCATGGATCTAGCTCAGGAGTACCTCTGCTCTATCGTTCAGCGAGTGCTCACGGAAAGGAAAGAGGAGCTAAAAGTCCTGGAACGCGACACCACCCTTCTCGAGAAAGTACAATCTCCCTTTCCCCGCATCAGCTACCACGAAGCCTTCGACATCCTCGAAAAGGAGGGCACACAGACACCCCGGGGCTCCGATTTCGGGGGGACCGATGAAACCATCATCTCCAGTCAATTTGACCGGCCGGTGATCGTTCACCGCTACCCGGCGGCGATCAAAGCCTTTTATATGCAACCGGATAGGGAGAATCCGGAGCTGGCCTTGTGCATGGACATACTGGCACCGGAAGGCTATGGAGAAATCATCGGAGGCAGTCAGCGAATCCATGACTACGATCTGCTCTCAGAGCGCATCGAAGAGCACCATCTCCCCAGAGAAGCTTTCCAGTGGTATCTTGACCTGCGTAAGTATGGAAGCGTGCCTCACTCCGGTTTCGGAATGGGCGTGGAGCGCGTGGTGGCCTGGATTTGCGGCATTGACCACGTCCGCGAAACCATCGCCTTCCCCAGGATGCTCTACCGGATGTACCCCTAGAAGAACAGACAACAGACAACAGACAATAGACAATAGACTACAGACATCAGGGGGTGTTCCCAATGGCTAGCGTTCTAAAAAACGCCGGAAAACAGGCCTTTTTTGTCATATCAGGCCGTTTTAGCCACAAAAAAGCTCAAAATGACAAAATTATTGATGAATTCTCTGTGTTCTCTGTGGCTATATTCCTTTGTGCCTTGGTGCCTATGAGCCTATGAGCAGGTTTATTCA
>CBDUTA010000377.1:0-3540 GCA_965369785.1 uncultured bacterium | reverse complement strand
GATCATCTGCTTCCTGTACATTCCAGCCTGAGGGGAATAGGAACGAGAAGCCTAAACGTATATTGGTGTACAGATTTCCCTCGATCTGGGATTCTTCAGTTTGTGGGACGGCAGCTGAGAGCCACAGTACCGAAGCGACGGCTACCACGGAAAATACAGATAAGGGATGCCTCATTTTATCCTCCAAACTTGTGTCAAACCTGTTTTGTTCTAAAATCGTTGTTATAGCCCGGAATATTCATAAACTGTCTGCTGCAGCGTCGGGATCATCCACCAGGACTGCGTGACCCGCAAGCGGGTGCCCCCTCCCTCGGCCTCCTCAACGTACTGCAGAGAGTATGTTTTGCGGGGGCCTTCTGTCGCGCGCCTTGTCCTGCCGGCGCTTCCGCCGCTTCGCGACGACAGCCTATGAATACTCCGGGCTTTTGCTCCAGGAAATTTTGCCATAAAAAGGAAGATGAGGAAAGTCTAGAAGTCTAACTAAGGCAGTTTTTCAATCGATTTTTGAGTTTCCTCCCTGGCCCCTCGCAGATCGCCTTTCATTCCCAGGACTCGATCAAAATAGGTGCGAGCTCCTCCAAAGTCGCCTTGGAAGGCCTGATAATTACCGATCCGGAGCAAGGACCAGCCCTGAATCCATTCGGGAACGCCCGGAGATTCGGTAGCCCGCGTATAGTACTGGACGGCTTCCTCGTGCTGTTCCTGTTGAGAAGCAATTTGGGCAAGATAGAAGTAAGCCTTTCCGTTTTCAGGGTCCTCTCTCAGGAGGTTCTGGAGCTGTTCTCGGGCAGACAAATACTCTCTTTTTGAAAGCAAGACCGCTGCTTGATTCAATAAGGAGTTCAACCGGTTGCGCCGATCGACTTCCTTCTGATCTCTGAGCAGGGACTCAGCCTCTTTTTCCCGTTTGATCCTCAGATCGTTTTCGAGAGTTGCGATGACCTTCTCGTCCTCCTCAATCTGTGATTCTTCAAGATCTTTAAAGAGGTTTTCCAAATAAGAGGGAAATGAAGTCAGCTCTGTTTCTTCGTACCGCTTGAGACCTCGTTGAAAATAGGGAACGAATATGAAGCCTTGACGAAACAGGCTAACCAGCTCACGGTCGGGATCCTCCGGTACGTGCATTTTCCATAGAATAGTTTCGATCAGGGATTCTGCTACCAGCAGAAAATACTTATTCTGATACTGTGCATCCAGTTGCGGTTGCCTGTGGGCCAACTCCATAAGATCGCTGTGTTTCAGTAATTGAAGCCCGAACTTTTCCACCAGGGGATCGATCAGATAGTGGAGGTAACCATGTTGAAGCTGGCGATGATTGTCGGCAGCATTGTCTGTGGGTCCCACCACAATGTAGTAGATCGGTTCCAGACTGCGCGCGTTGACGATGTTCTTGGCATTGAGGAGATCGGGTATGAGGACAATCCGTCGATCCAGTACAGATCTTGGCGGAATGCGAAAATATTTCAGGGTCTGCTCGATCATCTCTGTGAGAACCGGTCGATAGATTTCCAATTCCTCGCTATAGGCTGATTGATAGCGTTGCCACAGCGATTCGATACCTGCCTTCTGGTAAAAGTCCTGGACCAGACGCTCAAATCCGAGCAGTCGACGGGCGTCGGCGGGGATTTCCTCCTCTTTAAAGAGGAGCTTGAACTCAGGGGGGCCTGAGAGCAACAAGGCCAGGGACACATAGGCCACCTGGTTGTCGATTCCATCGTTTCCCTGCCGATGCCTCTTGTAGAAGTTTTGCAGCTGCTCGAGAAGAATGGGATCGGTCTGTTGCAGCTCTTGACGGATAGCCTGGCGCACCTCCGACATCTCCCTTCCCGGAGTCTCATAGTCAAAGCCCGCCGCGTTCAGAGCCGCCATGACGGTGAAGAGGCGAACGTCAACGGTGAGATTCATGTTGGCGAGAGCCTCCACGGAGTCCGATGACTGGCCCATCAAGACGGGCAAGGGGTTGCTGATCACCCCGTACAGCAAACTAACCAGAAAGAATGTCTTTTTCATCTCAAAAATAGGCGCCTATTCTAACACGAACTGAAGTGATCAAACCCTTTCGGTTCATATCTTTCCCGTTTTTCTCCTCGCTTGAGGTACACGCCGGGATCACCGCGGTACAGGTGACCAATGACCCTATAAGGTGGAAAATCAGTCCGATACTCTGAGTTCAGTCGATCCAACTGTTTCTCGGATGCTGCAAAGAGCAGAGCGTAATCTTCCCCGCCATTGAGTGCTGCTTCCAATAAATCGATCTTCCCGATTTTCCGGTCGGGTAAAGGCAACTGGTCCACCTCGATGTCTGCTGCCAATTGACTTTGACGTGCGATCTGAAGCAGGTCGGAACCGAGCCCATCGCTGACGTCAATCATGGCATTGACAGCGGAATTCTCGCACAACCAGGTTCCCACATGAACCAGTGATTGGGGCAATAAATGGGCTTTGAGGCACCGATACCGAAAATCGTCTCCCGCCCAATGGGCCAGTGAATCTTCACTTTCGATCTTCCAAAGCTCAGAGAAGTCTTCTTGGCGGAGGATTTCAAGGCCCAGTCGAGAGAGTCCAACTTCACCTATTAATGCCAGGATGTCTCCATCCTGGGCGTCCGACCGCCAAAGAGGACGACCCGTCTGGAACGAACCCCATGCAGTCACGCTCACGAAAATGCTTGCACTCTGAGACAGATCTCCACCAATCAGTGGAGTATCCCATCGGGCTCCTTCCTCCAGAAAGCCCTTCATGAAGGAGTTGAAGTAGCTTTCAGTGAGATTCCCAGGTAAAGCCAAAGTCAGCAGGCAGGCATAAGGTCGTGCACCCACAGCCGCTAGATCACTCAGATTGACCAAGAGAGACTTGCGGCCCAGGAAATAGGGGCTGACCCAGCGCCGCCGGAAATGGACGTCCTCCAGGAGCATGTCGGCGGTGACGGCCAGTTTGGAGTGAGAACGAGGATCGAATACGGCACAGTCATCGCCAATGTGTTTAATCATCGAGGAGGGAAGGTTTTGAGGGCGTCCCCCAATCCATTGGATCAGGTCCTGTTCACACGGTTTCCTCAGATTCATAGGGGTCCTCACTCAAGAATTTGGTTGATCTCCTGGGTGAACTCTCTGACATCTTTGAACTCCAGATATACTGAAGCGAACCGCACGTAGGCGACCCTGTCAATTTCCTTCAGACGCCCCATGATATATTCACCGATTTCCCGTGAGGAAAGCTCACGTGCTGGGGCTTCCAGAAAACGCTTTTCGACCGCATCCACCAGTTCCTCCAGTTGATGGGCGGCAACGGATCTCTTTTCGCATGCTCTCAATAGACCTTGAGCGAGCTTGGATCGGTCAAACCTCTCCCGGCTTCCTCCTTTTTTAACGACCATGTAGGGGATGTCTTCCATTCTTTCGTAGGTGGTAAAGCGGTGCCTGCAACTGAGACACTCGCGTCGTCGGCGAATCACATTCCCCTCTTTACCTTCACGTGAATCGACGACTCGATCCTTCTGATGATCACAAAATGGGCAGCGCATGACAGATAGATACCATT
>CBDUTA010000376.1:0-3545 GCA_965369785.1 uncultured bacterium | reverse complement strand
TTGGGATTGGTGGGCTCGAAGAAAGAGTTGTGGTCACCGGAGAAGCCCCCCTGGTGGAGACCAGCAGCGCCGTGACCGCCGGACTGGTCGACGATAAGAAAATTCGAGACTTGCCGCTCAACGGGCGAGATTTCGCCCAGCTGGCCCTTCTGCAGGAGGGGGTGGTGACCTCCACCAAGATCGGACGAGGTCAGGCAGGCAACGAAGGGGTACCGCTGTCCCTGGCGGGCACTCGGATTCACCAGACCACTTTCCTCTTGGATGGAACCGATATTCGGGGCAGCCGGGGAACCGTTCCTGCCGGTGCCACCGCAGCTGTGGCCGGTGTTGAATCGGTCAAGGAATTCAAGGTAATCACCGGGGCCTTCAGTGCCGAGTACGGCCGTTTTACAGGAGGCGTCATCACCGCCGTGACCAAGTCGGGCACCAACCAGGTGCATGGGTCCGTCTATGAGTTCCACCGCAACAGCGCACTGGATGCCCGTAATTTCTTTGACCGTGATCCACGTGTCACGGGGCGGAGTGATGTTCCGGAATTCAAACGCAACCAATTCGGCTTTTCCCTGGGCGGTCCCATTGTGAAGGATCAGACCTTTGTCTTCGCTAATGTCGAAGTGTTGCGACAAAGGTTACTAGAAACCCAACTTCTAAATGTTCCCAGCATGGAGGCTCGCAACGGACAACTGGTTGGATTCAACCCCATTCTAAGACGACCCATATTCGGGACCGTGTCTCCGCGAATGCAACCCTATCTGGACCTTATCCCCCTGGCCAACGGCCGAGATTTGGGCGGCGGGCTCGCCGAGCTTTTTAGTGCTGAGAACTTTCCTGTGGATCAGGAACTCTTTACGGTCCGACTGGACCATCAGTTTTCGGACTCCGATTCCTTTTTTGCTCGCTACACTCTGGATCAATCGGACAAGCAGCAATTTGAGTCACTTCAGTCAGATCTCCTATTCGAGTACCGGTACCAGTACCTGACTCTCTCGGAAAAGCATATTTTCTCACCCAATGTCATCAACGAGCTTCGCGTTGGCTTTACTCGTTCCAAGGCGAACCAAACTGGGGTGGAAACCGTTGATGTCGATCCCAGTCTCCGTTTCAGCAACCAGCCTGATCCTCTGATCGGTCGTTTCGTGGGAGGAGGATTAGCCAATTTTGGGAACTTCCTTGGACTTTTTCAGATACCCAACAATTTCTCCTACTCCGATGATCTGACTTGGACCCGTGGCAGTCATTTTCTGAAAATGGGTGCCACCTTCACCCGCATGCAGTTCAACGGTTCTGTCGGTGTACGGACTAACGGGTTTTACGTCTTCACTTCCGTCCTGAATTTTGTGCGGGGAGAACCGCTGGTATTCGATGGCTTCAAAAGTCCTAAATACGTTGCTGGAACGCGGCAAAACCTATTTGGATTCTATCTTCAAGACGATTGGAAATTCTCACCCCGGCTCACCATCAATCTCGGCCTGCGCTACGAATTCATCACTTCCCCCACCGAAGTGGGGACGGGCGAGAGTGTTGGCCGTCCTGAAATCGAAGGGCGTATTGGCAACCTGGTGAACGTTCTTGATTCCGAATTACACTTGGGGAATCCCCTTTTCGAGAATCCTTCCTTGAAAAATTTCTCTCCTCGCATCGGGTTTGCCTGGGACCCCTTTGGTAACGGCAAGACTGCCGTTCGAGGTGGATTTGGTCTGTTTCACGATCAGTTGACCTCTTACTTGTGGGGTTCCTCCATTGTCTTTAACCCACCTTTCGCAGAGCGTGTCTCTCAACGCGCTGCCAATCCTTTTACAGCTCCCTTCCCGCCTGTTGGTCCAAACTCGGATCCCTATTCCGGAGCCAACGCCGTTCCAGCTCTTTGGGCCATGGGTGATGTCAAGCAACCTTACATCATGCAATACAGCCTGAACATCCAACAGGAGATCCTGCCCGACACGGTCCTCCTGATCGCCTACCAGGGCTCTTTGGGTCGAAAGCTTCCCCGCCTGACCAACGACGCCAATCTGGTTGTCCCCGTGAAATATGATGCGAGCCAATATCCCGGCGGAGCGGGCCCGGAGTTCAACGGTCGAACCTTCTTTCCTTTTGAAGGATTACCGTCCCCACTGGCACGCAAGAGAAACCCCAACTTCGGCGGGGTCCGTATGGAACTTTGGGATGGCAACTCTTCCTATAACGCCTTCAGGCTTGGCTTGGTCAAGCGTTTCAGCTCGGGTTTTCAATTCCAGGGCGCTTACAATTTCTCCAAGGGAATCGACGAATCCTCCAATACGGGTCACTCTGACAACAATGGTGGCCGAGATGAGTTTAGTGGCTGGTCCGTTCCCGATCCTGACGATAAGAGCAGCTCGCGCGGGCTGAGTGGAAACCACGTCGCCCATACCTTCTCGGCCAACTTTACCTACGATCTTCCCATTCATCCGGACGGTATAGCGGGACGCATTTTCGGAGGTTGGCAAATCAACGGTATTGCGACCATGGCCACCGGTCCGGCAAGCTCCTTCAATCTCCCCTTTGACCAGGCCAAAAGCGGCCAGTTTGAGCTGGCTCAGAGGCCGGAACTGAAAGCGGGAGCCAGCAACAATCCCGTCTTGAGCGATGGCCGTGACCCCAACGCCTATTATGATGTGAATGCCTTCACGTTGGCTCCGGAGGGGTTCTTCGGCAATGTGGCGAGAAACACCCTGATTTCTCCGGGACAAGCCACCTTCGATCTTGGAGTGGCCAAGAGTTTCACACTGCACGAAGAGACGACGCTTCAGTTCAAGGCCGAGTTTTTCAATCTCTTCAACCGGGCTAACTTCAGCCAGCCCGGGATGGACGTTTTCACCTCTATCGATCGCCAGGGAAACCCGGTTCCTGATCCAAGCGCCGGCCAGATCACGAGTACCACAGGCACGTCGCGGCAAATTCAGTTCGTGCTGAAGATTCTGTTCTAAGATAAGACTACGGTCAGTATCTGAGAAAGAAAGGGGGACAGCCTGGGCTGTCCCCTTTTTTACGATCAGCAATGACTTCCGGCGCGCAGTGTGCAGCATCGTGGTAAGGTCGGCGCCAGGAGCGAAACCACAGGCTCACGAAGACCCTCACCGTAACTTACTCTTGATCCGGAGGGTTTTAGTCAGGGACTTCATCAAGAGGGACAGCATCTTCACGATTTCCTTATCCCCCGTGTGTAATAAGGAATTGCAGAGTCGGAGAATCTCCAATTGCTGTGGGGAGTAACTCTCCAGTTTTGTCGCTGGTCTTCGTCCCTGACCAACAAACAAGTGATCCAGGATGCACCTCTCGGACAGACTCACCGGACATCGGTCCTGCGCCTCCAAAATCGGCTTAGTATCAAAGAACGATGTAAGAGGAACATGCAGAGCCTCTGAGATCTTGGTCAGGGATCGAATAGAAGGACTCATCCGATCGTTTTCCAACCGGGAGAGATAGGAAACGGCAAGTCCCGTTAACTCAGAAACTTGCCGTTGGGTCCTTTTCGATTCTAGTCGGAGTTGCAGGATCCTCTTTCCAAGGGTCATTTTTTCCTTTTA
>CBDUTA010000375.1:0-3565 GCA_965369785.1 uncultured bacterium | reverse complement strand
GTACCGGGTGAGGGCTGGACCGATCTTTTTATTCGCCCGGGATTTGATTTTGGCCTGATCCAGGGTCTGATCACCAACTTTCATCTTCCCAGATCGACTCTTCTGTTCCTGGTCTCGGCCTTTGCGGGAAAAGATCTGATCCAGGAGTGTTATCGTGAGGCTGTTGAGCGGGGATATCGCTTTTACAGCTATGGCGACGCCATGTTGATCTTGTAAGACGCGCAGAGAGAAAAAGCGAGAGAAAGGGTCAGGTGGTCAGGAGGTCAGCCGGTCAGGGTTTTCCGAAATACGGGCTAACTAGGCACAAACTCGAATTCGGTGGCGTTTTTGAAGGTCTCTTGCATATGCTCTTTGATCTTGGTGACCAGAGCTTTTTCACTCAACCGTATGGCCTCCCGGCTGACCTCGAACTGAGTCGCGATGTCCTGTAGAGTTCTCGGCGTCTCAGCGATGAGGCGTTCGTGCAGGATAGTCTTTTCCCGTTCCTTCAAAGTTTGAGAGAATTCTTCGATCTCTTGATTGAACAGCTGTTTCAGTTCCTGCCGAGCCAGTTTCTCGTCGACTGAATCCTCATTTGCCGTCAAAGTATCGACATATTGAACAGACTGATTGTCATCAACATAAGAACTCAGGCTCACATCGCTGGATTCAATGGCCTGTTCTACGGCGACCACCTCTTCGGGTCGGACATTCAATCGTTGAGCAATCAAGGCGGGAGTGGGTTCGATTCCTTGTAAGCGAAGCTTCTCTTTCTCCTTGCGTAAATTGAACAGGAGCTTGCGCCTTTCGTTGGTTGTTCCCACGCGTACGATTCGGAAATTATCCAGGATGAACTTGATGATATAGGCCTTGATCCACCAACTGGCATAGGTTGGTAAGCGCGCTCCTTGATAAGGATCAAAGCGTTTCACAGCTTCCATCAGACCGATGTTGCCTTCCTGTATGAGGTCCATTATGTTGGTGTAGACTCGGTTGTAGAGTCTGGCGATTTGGACCACCACTCGAAGGTTAGAGGTGATGAGGCGGTAGGCCGCTTCCTGGTCATCGTGCTCGCGGTAGAGCAGCGCCAATCGCTCTTCCTCCTCGGCCGTGAGGGGTTCAAATCGGCCGATCTCGAGCAGATATTTGGGTAGCGGATCCAGCTTGGCCAGCTTGTCTTGTGACTCGGAGGACCGTTGTTGCGGTGAGAGTTCCTCGCTTTTCGGCTCAATCAGCGATTCGATGGTCTCTTCGCTGGGTTTTTCCTTCTGCTTGGATTTCGTTTTGCTTGCCCTGTTCATCGGGAGATGACCTCGCTGCATAGATTAGCATATGTGGGTTGGAGAATTTTGGGACTGTCCCAAGAATTCTCCTAATTCGGGGGCTGTCCCCAAAATTCTCTAGAGGTGGTCTAGGGTGAGGAAAGATGAATCATTCGGGCTAGTGAACGGTTTTGGTCTTCTTGGTCATGAAATCCATCAAAATATAGTTGGCAAGGTTCAAGGTGGAGGCGAAGTAGGCCTTCCCGCGACAAATCTGCGAGATTTTTTTGACAAAATCTACGAGATAGAAGTCTTTTGCCAACATAAAGGTATTAATGAGAATGCCTGCTTTTCGGCAGTTGGAGACCTCCTGGTAGGTCTCCCGCAAGATCAGGGGATCCAAACCAAACGGATTCTTGTAAATCCGGCCATTGGGGAGGGTAATCGCAGAAGGTTTGCCGTCGGTGATCATAATGATCTGGCGCAGATCCTTCTTCTGGTTCATGAGAATACGACGGGACAGGCGTAAGCCGTCGCAGGTATTGGTGTGGTAGGGACCTACCTTGACCGAGGCCAGCTTGGCTAAAGGTATTTCCTCTGCCGAGTCGTGGAAGAGGACCACTTCGAGAGAGTCTCCGGGAAACTGGCTGCGGATGAGGTGGGCCAGTGCCAACGCCACTTTCTTTGCAGGAGTGAAGCGGTCCCCGCCATAAAGGATCATGCTGTGGCTGCAGTCCAGCATGAGAACCGTTGCACAAGAACTGTGATAATCGGTTTGGTACACCATCAAGTCCTTATATTCCAGATTCAGGGGCAGCTTGAGTCCTTCTCGTTTGATGGAATTCAAAAAAGTGGCGCTGATATCCAGATTCAATGTGTCGCCAAATTCGTAGGGGCGGCTGGGAGAATCGGATTGGACTCCTGTGGAAAGCTGGTGCGTTTCATGGCGACCAAAGCTGCTTCGGCCCAGGGAGCTCATCAATTCGCGTAAGGTCTTGTAGCCCAGGAAATCCAGACTCTTGTCTGTGAGTTCGAAGCGGATGTTTTTAACTGGGTCAGCTTCACTCCCTTCTTCCTCCAGGGGAGCCCCTTCCCAACCCTCTTCAGAGGCACGGATATAGTTTGCGTCCACCAAACGCTGGATCAGTCGATCCAGGAGGTTCTGGACATCGGTGGGTAACTGGCCTTCCGGAAAATCGTCCACGTAGCGGTCAAGAGCCTCACGCCATTCCGGAGGCAGGCGTTCATCCGTGGAGAGGATTTCCGCCAGTGCTTGATAGAGGTTTTCCAAGTTCTGATCGAAAGGATCAGCGCGATTGAAAGGAGAATAAAAACCGCTTTCCAGGAAGAAATCCTTGAGCTGGTTCACCAGTTCCTCTAAGTCGATTTCATCCAGGGGGCGGGGGATATATTTGGTGTAGCGGACTCGACTCATCGCGTGCTTCCTGACCAGGATTATTTCGTCGCTGCAGTAGAGTATCTATGCATAGTCCGGGCTAACATTAGTTGAACGACCTTTTGGAGAGAGCAGGATCTCCCAGAAACTCTTCCTCCGATTTCACGGCTTCTTTGAAGTAGCCGCGTTCCTCGTTGCGACTGAGTTTCTTTCCTGCGTAGAGGCCTTCCAGTATAAATTCGATGAGTGAAACAGCGGCTGGCAGATCGTCTTGTGGGGAAACTCCCATCTTTTCCAGGGTTTCTTCCAGTCCCTGAATCGATCGCACCTTTTGGAAATATTCCTGAGCCGGGGTTTCGTCGCTGACCTGGACTTGGCCTCCCAGATCGAACCACTGCACAATCTGATCGAAGTGCTGGTTTGGAAAATGTCGCTCAAAGGCCCTCAGAGTTGCGGTCCGGATCAGTTGTTTGGCGATGTTTACGGCACCTTTGAGTTCTCCCTCGTACTCCAGTTCCAGTTTTCCGGTGATGGCCGGAATGGACGCATAAATGTCAGAAACACGGGGTACGACCGTCTCCTCCTGGGCCCTTAGCGCTCGCTGTTCGGCGTTGCTGACGGTGTTTTCAAGGCAGGAAATCGGCAAACGCTGGCTGACACCGGAACGGTTGTCAATTCGCTGATCCTGGCGACCCAGAAAAGCGACTCCCTCGATGATCTCGGTAATGAAGTCGGGTGTCACGATCGTTTTTGAGGAGTTTCGTTCGATCCAGGATTCCTGAAGAGTAATTCGAATTCCATCTTCGATGCGGTCAGGATAATGGGTTTTCACCTCTGATCCGATGCGGTCCTTCAAGGGGGTAATGATCTTTCCCCTTGCGGTGTAATCCTCCGGGTTGGCTGAAAAGACCAGGAGGGTATCCAGGGG
>CBDUTA010000374.1:0-3575 GCA_965369785.1 uncultured bacterium | reverse complement strand
AATGGGAGACAGTCGCTAGATTGCACTACTCACCCTTTAAGAAAGTTCCATTTGAACCTTTTCCCCGCGCTCAACACCCAGAAGGTCAGCAGCACTTTGTGTTTTAGCGGCAATCTCATAATAGCCGCTGCTGCCCAAAAGCGCGAAAATCTCTCCTGGAGCAGCTTGGGCATAATAGCTGTAGTGGTGGGTGATTTCCTGACCTTTGAGAAAAAACTTGGGAGTGCCTTCCTTGCCGTCCAGAAGCTCAGAGACACTCTGGCGAGAAATGCTGGTGATGACGTTTCCAAATTTATCCACATGAATAACCATGCCTTCGAGTCGATCTTCTTCAATTTTTTGTACGGGCAGAACCGTTGCCCCCGCGTAATCCTCGATTTCCTCACCAAACTTTTCCAGTTCCGTTCCCAAGGCCAGCCAGGCGGCCACCGGGCTGAAGGCGTCGCGACCGTGAAAGGTGGGTGAGACGTTCCCCCGCAAGTAGAGCTGGGACTCGATGGAAATCACTTTCTTGACCGGTTCTCGATTGTAGACAAAGGAAAAGACGCCATTATCCGGACCCACGAAGTAATGGTTGGGCGTTGCAACGATAATTCCACGACGCTCGGAGCCAACTCCCGGATCGACCACGGCGACGTGGACACTTTTGGGGGGAAAGTAGGGGTAAGTGCAAAGAAGCGTAAAGGCGCCCTCGAGCACGTCATGAGATCGAATATCGTGGGTGATATCCACCAGGCAGGCATCCCGGCAGATGTCCAGGATAACCCCCTTCATGGCAGCAACGTAGTACCCTTCTCCAAAATCCGTGGTCAGCGTGATAATGGGTCTCCCCTGTTTTTCCTCTTTCGGCATAACCTCTACACTAGCAGGAAGGACTCATAGATTCTCGTTGCGAAGCGAGGCAGGGACAAGCCAGTGGCTGGAAGGCTGACTATCCTGTCCTGTACAAAGGGGAAACTTCCCTCATCCGTTCCACGATCTTCGGCAGTATGCTTAAGACATGGTCAATCTCCTCGCCATTGTTCATTCGGCTCAGACTGAAACGGATGGCTGACTTATGCAGCTTGTGATTGCCTCCCAGGGCGGTCAGAACGTGTGAGGGTTCCACTGTACCCGAGGAACAGGCCGAACCGGTTGAAACCGCCACCCCTTGAAAATCCAGGGAAATCAAAAGGGCCTCCCCCTCGATGGCACGAAAGCTGATATTGGTCAGGTGCGGAATTCTGTGGGTTCTCGATCCGTTCACCGCAGTACCGGGAATGTTCTCCAGGATTCCCATCTCCAACCGGTCACGCAGCGTCTTCACTCGGGTGCCCAGCTCTTGGAGTCCCTCACCCGCCAGCTCAGCACTCCGTCCCACACCGACGATGCCGGGCACGTTTACGGTACCGGCCCTGCGGCTGCGCTCATGGGACCCTCCATAAAGCAGTGGGTCCATCTTCACGCCAGCCCTTATATAGAGGGCACCCACCCCCTTGGGACCGTGGAATTTATGGGCGGATAAGGAGAGTAAATCAACACCGAGTTCCTTCACGTTCACGGGAATCTTGGCCACGGTCTGAACGGCATCGGTGTGAAAGAGAATTTTCTTCTGCTGTGCCAGAGCTGCCATCTCCTGAATGGGTTGAATCACCCCGATCTCGCTGTTGGCGTGCATGATGGAGATCAGTGTCGTTTCCTCTTCAATGGCTTTCTCTAACCGATCCAGAGATATCATCCCCTCCCGATCTACCGGGAGGTAGGTGACCCGGAAGCCTTCCTTCTCCAGCTGCTCACAGGTCTGAAGGACAGCCGAATGCTCCGTGACGGCGGTGATGATGTGATTTCCCCGCGCCCGGTGATGGGTTGCCACTCCACGCAGCGCCGTATTATCGGCCTCCGTTCCGCCGCTGGTAAACACAATCTCATTGGGCCGCGCTCCGATCAGCTCGGCGACCTGGCGGCGAGCATTCTCAACCGCCGAATTGGCCTTCTGACCATAGGTATGAATAGAGGAAGCGTTTCCAAAATCCTCCAGATAGTGAGGCTTCATGGCCTCAAAAACCAGGGGATCCAGCGGAGTGGTGGCGTTGTTGTCCAGATAGACTTGCTGCATGCTGATTCGATCATATCATCTCCAAACTTGACCCAACAGCTTCACCTGAAAGGCCAGCACTTTCCGGGGAAAAAACACCACCTTGACAGTCCTAAAAACCCATCTTATATATTGAGTAGGACTGGTTGATGGACGAGATAAGTTTCATGAGATCAACGAATTACGTCCACCAGTGAGGATGACTGTGAACTGCGCAGAACACAGAAAGGAAAATGAACTTTAGCTTGTTATTTGTAAACAATGGAGGTAAGAAGAAATGCAATTAGTCAAATTTAATCCTTTCAGAGAATTAACTGGAATAGATCGGCTGTTTAACGACACTTTGGACCGCTTTTTCGAGGACACGGACACCCGATTGACCAACAGGACGTGGTCTCCTTCCGTGGATGTTTCCGAGACAGAGACCGCGATCATATTTACCGCTGAGTTTCCCGGCTTTGAAAAAGACGAGATTGACATCTCCGTCAACGAGGGTCGCTTGAGCATCAGTGGTGAAAGACCATTCACAGAGGAAGAGAAAACCAAGCATCATCGAGTCGAGCGCTGGTATGGCAAATTCTATCGCAGCTTCCTGTTGCCGAAATCCGCGGATGCTGAAAAGATTTCAGCCAATCTCAAGAACGGAGTGCTAACAATCACACTCCCCAAGAAAGAGGAAGCCAAGCCGCGCCAGATTGCTGTTTCGGTGAACTGATCTCAGCAAGGTCCCAGCCGAATCGGCTTGGGGCGTGAGCGTCAATCCAGGGTGGGAGTCCCTCTCCCACCCTTTTTTTGTGGCTGTCCCTTATTCCAGGGCTATCACATCCATTTCCACATCCACTCCTTTGGGCAAACTGGCGACTTGAATCGTGCTTCGGGCGGGCGGAACTTCTCCGTTGAAATAGGTCGCGTAGATCTCGTTCATAGGTTCGAAATCGTGTAGATCTTGAAGATACACCGTACACTTGACCGCTTTCTCCAGCGATGAACCGGCCGCTTCCAGAAGGGCCTTGAGATTCTCCAGGGTCTGTCGAACCTGGTCCTGAATGGAGTCTCCCACGATTTCTCCTGTCTCGGGATTCAAAGGAATCTGTCCCGAAACGAAGATCAGCCCATTGGCCCGAACAGCCGGTGAGTAGGGCCCTACGGGAGGGGCTCCCTTGTCGGCATCAATACGTTCTTGCATTTTGACCTCCTCTCTCCTGCTGGTAGAATACAGCCTTCTTCAGCGCCGGGGTAGCTCAGTCGGTAGAGCAGCGGACTGAAAATCCGCGTGTCGTCGGTTCGATTCCGACCCCCGGCACACCTGGTTTTATGCTTTATTCGCAACAGTTTAGACATGGGTCAAAGTTTCATGCAGATTTGATTTTTTGCAGGTGTCCTCCTATTTTTCCTTCCCTGAAGAACCTGGAAAGCTCTCCGGGCAGCATAATAAGCTGAGAAATGAAGATGCCGACTGTCAGTGAAAAACTGATAGAGGTGTAGATGCAGGATTGGGAGA
>CBDUTA010000373.1:0-3592 GCA_965369785.1 uncultured bacterium | reverse complement strand
TTAAAATCCTGTGAGGGTTTCCCTCGTGAGGGTTCGAGTCCCTCCCCGGGCACGCCACCAGAAGGCCCGTCTCACGGGACTTTCAGCCGAATTAACCCCTCAGAGCTGATCTCTTCAAATGTGCCAAAATACGCCCAATTGTGCCCGAAGTGTGCCCGCGAGAAACTCACTCCAACTCACTCCAGCCAACTCAAACCAATTTAGAGGCCAATTTGGGATTGCTTTCACGGCATCTCAAGACTTATCAAACGCTTCCATCAGTCAGTGTTGCGGTTGTTGATCAGTTTCCGGTAAGGGCGTTATACGTCCAAGTGGGCAAAGGGCGGCTGACAAGATCGTCCTCCTTAGAAACACGCACCAGACAGGAGATCTAGTGCGTCATTTGGCTAGGTTCACCCGAAACGATAAAGCAAGGTGACGCCAATCACTTCAGGCGATCTCTAATAGTTACATGATAAAGGAATCGATGATAGATGAGGAGAATCTTAGACCTTACCGCCGAGAGAGGCTATGGGGAGATGAAACTGTCTCGATGCTCACCTTTGGCGAGAGACTCAAGCGGGAACGCGAAAGCCGCAACATCACGCTCCAAGAGATCTCCGAGTCGACCAAGATCACTCTACGCTACTTCAAGGCGATCGAGGACGACGATTTCGCAAATCTCCCTGGCGGTCTGTACAACAAAGGCTACATCCGGGCCTACGCGCAGTTCATCGGTCTGGATCCCGAGCCCTTGCTCAAGGCCTATGCGCTTACCCAGCAAACCCAGGAGCCGGAGGCCTCGGAGCACAACTCGGAGGTGTTGCATGCGCTCTCCCCGTCGGCGACCTCCGGACGGGAAGGGTCGACCGGAACGCGCCTCAGATCGTGGCGGAGAACCTGGCTTCTGGTTCCCTTCGCCGTGATTCTCGTGGGGATCGTGGGGTGGGCCTACTTCCGGGGCGGCCCGCTGGAAGCCACGGTTAGTACGAAGATTCCGGCCCCTGCCTTCGAGCTGGAGCCCTCCGAAGATCGAGGTGAAGCTCGTCAACCGGAGGCAGGCCCCACGGTGCATGAGTTGAGGGCCCTCCTCCAGCCAACAAAGGGCGAGACCATGATCGCGGTCGAGGGTGAGGGGAGACTATCGATCACGGATTTCGGTGTGGGAACACGCATCGTCCAGCATCAACTCGAGAACCAGGCCGAGCACTTCGAAGAAGGCACCGAGGTTTGGTTTTGGACACGGGTGCTTGGCGGAGAGGCCGGAGAACCCATCCGGCATGCCTGGTTTTACGAAAACCGAGAGGTGGGTTCAGTCGAGCTGATCCTTGGAGGTCCTCACTGGCGTACCCAAAGCCGCATGACCCTGTACTCGGGCTCCGCGGGACGGTGGGCGGCAGAGGCGCGCAACTCGGCCGGACTCGTCATGGCCAGGCAGGAGTTTACTTCCGTGAAGACCGACTCCGTCAGCGGCGCGACCGAAGACAGTCGTTGAGCCGCCACCATCAGCCCAAAGACCTCATTAAGAGCTGGAAACTGGCAGGAGTAGGCATCCCCCTGAATGGAAGTAGCTCAGATGTCGCCATAAGGCAAGTTTTGACTCGCAGTCAATACTCTCCCTGACAGATTGAAAAGGGCCGCGTGCAGTCAATGCGCGTGCATGGGTCCCCAGGTGTACCCCCCAGACAATGATCGGGGGAAATGGCCATTCCCACTGATGAGGCTCTTCCCACACCGTATGGATCGTTCCATCAGGGGATTCCCATTGCCTTCATCCTCCGTTCTTGCAAAACGGTGGCAGCGGAAATCCGCATCTCAAGCAAATCTCGCACTAATCAACTAGACTTGAGCTCTGCAGGAACAGTATGTGGAAAAAAAACAAAAGATGAGAATCCCAAACCCAAATCTCCACCCCTTGGGAAAAGTCTTATAGAACAGTTGAAAGAACAAGCGGTCATTGGGCCTTCCATCAGTATCAAGGGTGAACTCTCGGGCGAAGAGGATCTGATGATCCAGGGCCGAGTCGAGGGAAAAATCGACTTGAAGAAAAACAACGTCACCGTTGGCAGGAACGGGCATATTAAAGGGGATATCTACGGAAAGAGTATCAGCATCGAAGGAGAGGTCCAAGGCAATCTCTTCGGAGAAGAGAATATCGTAATCCGGGAGTCCGGGGTGGTCCGTGGAAATATGACGGCCTCCCGGGTCAACCTAGAGGACGGTGCGAAGTTCAAGGGGAATGTCACCACGGACCCCGACGGTGAAGAAAAGCAGCCACCACTCAAAGAAGTCCCTTTGGCGCCAGACCGTAACGTTCCAATTAAAAGCTAGGTCTTATTGTGGGGGATGAATCTGAAGTCAGGCACACCTCTGGATGGTTCCCCCTAAATGAAGCGAACTTGGAACTGGATTCTATTATTCCAGCAGGATTCGCACCTACGCTCATCTCCAGTCCATTCTGCGATTATTCAACTCCGCCGCCTCATAGACCCGACGGGCATAGCCGTTTTCAACTTGGCCGCCGTAGTTGAGCAACGAATCCACTGTGCCTTCGCCCCTATTCCAGCTATAGAGCCAGAGTGCAACGTTGCCGCGATACTTCTTCAACAAATAATCTGCGTGCTGAAATGCAATGCTCAGGTTGCCCTGGACCGTCAAAAGCTCTGTCCCAGTGACGTTTTCGTTATACTGCTTCGCACTGGTGAGCCACAACTGCGTCAAACCGTAAGCCTTGCCACCGTCTCCAATGGCGGTAGAATCGCCTTCGGACTCTGCAAAAATGAGGCTCAGGAACAGGTATGTGAACAACTCTCGGGTGAGTAGCCGATACGCAAGGTCGCCTTGCTTAATATACTCACCCGCCAAGTGGTCAACAGTCATTACAATCCTGGGATCGAAGGAGAATTCGACTGAAAGCTGTTGAATGTAGCGTAGGCGGGCATTCTCTCGGAGGAGTTGTTCTTTCTTCTCGATTTGAATTTGTTTGTCAAGCTTGTAGCGAGTTGTCCCTTCCCAGATGACAGCTGCGATCATTAGCACTAGGCCAATAGCTATCGCGATCCTTAAAGTTTTATTGAGACTCATAGGGCACCTCTCAATCTTTGTCATAGGTTCCTCTTCCTAAAAAAAACAAGACACTGTAGCCTCTCATAGGCAACTGGATTAACCCGGATCACAGGATTCAGTGTCTCCTTAGCTTATATGGGGATAGACATATATATACTACTTCTACAGCTATCTTTCAAGGGTGATCCCACTATTAAGCTCGATTGAGCGCCTCTAACTCCTTTAAATCAAGCCATTTGTTCACAGAATTGTCCGTCCGGAGTAGTGCGCCCTCCCGCAATCAACCCCACACTTTCACAACCTCGCACCGCAAAATACACCACCAAATCACTTGAAACCACATAAGTCCTTTGTTTAAAATACTTATATCCAAATAAGGCACTCTCAGGAAGAAACGATGGCCGACCCCTTCCGCGACGACCCTCGCTTCCAAGACCTGCTGCTGCGGATGAACCTTGAACCCTAAGTAATTCATCAGTCACCAACGTCTTTCCTTGATTTAATTTTCTTAACTCTCAACCCATACCAAATAAAAAATATTACAACC
>CBDUTA010000372.1:0-3595 GCA_965369785.1 uncultured bacterium | reverse complement strand
ATCGACATCGGTTCTGTTGACCTGGTTTGCCAACTCGGTTCCACGCGTTGGATATCCCTTGCCCTGCAGCGCATTGGACGTTCCGGCCACTGGAAGGGAAGTATCCCAAAAGGCCGGATCTTTGCCACGACGCGAGATGAACTTCTTGAGTGCGCGGCACTGGTTCGTTCCATCAAGAGTGGACAATTGGATCAGATCCGCATTCCTCCCGCTCCCCTGGATATCCTTGCCCAACAGATCGTAGCCGCAGTGGCAAGCCGGGAGTGGGAAGAAGAGAAACTGTTTCAGGTCTTTCGCCGAGCAGCTCCCTACTCTTCTCTTCTTCGCAGTGATTTTGATGCCGTTGTGACGATGCTGTCCGAAGGAATCTCTACACCTCTAGGTCGTCGAGGAGCGTATTTGCACCGCGACCGCATCAACGGGAAGATTCGGGCCCGGCGCGGAGCTCGGCTGGCCGCCATCACCTCAGGAGGAGCCATTCCCGACCGTGCCGATTATCTGGTGAAGGCCGACCCTGGAGAGACTTTGGTGGGGACTTTGGATGAGGATTTTGCAATAGAGAGCATGCAGGGGGACATCTTTCTGTTGGGAAACACCTCCTGGCGCATCCGCCGAATCGAAACTGGAGTGGTGCGGGTGGAGAATGCCGGCGGAGCTCCCCCCACCGTTCCCTTCTGGCGAGGTGAAGCACCCGCACGGACCGATGAACTCTCTCAGGCCTTCTCAGAACTTCGAGCGCAGATTGTGGCTCTGGGTAAGAACAAGGCCCAGTATTGGCTCAAACGGGAATGCGGACTCGATGACCGCGGAGCAGAACAGGCTGCCCAGTATGTACTGGCGGGAAAGGCTGCTCTGGGTGCGCTGCCCACTCAGGACTGTGTTGTGGCAGAGCGTTTCTTTGACGAATCAGGAGGAATGCAGCTTATTTTACATGCTCCCTTTGGGAGCCGAATCAACAGAGCATGGGGTCTGGCCTTGCGTAAACGCTTCTGCCGCTCCTTCAATTTTGAGCTTCAGGCGGCGGCAACAGAAAACGGCATCCTCATCTCTCTGAGTGATCAGCACAGCTTTCCTTTGGACAGCATTTTTACTTTCTTGTCTTCTCAAAGCGTACGCGACGTTCTGATTCAGGCACTTTTGGCCGCTCCTCTCTTCGGAACTCGCTGGCGCTGGAATGCGAGTCGTGCCTTGGCCATTATCCGTTTCTTGAAGGGTAGAAAAGTCCCACCTCCCCTTCAGCGAATCCGTTCTGATGATCTTCTGGCTTCTATTTTTCCGGGACAGGCAGCCTGTCTGGAAAATATTCAGGGAGACATTGTGGTGCCTGACCATCCGCTGGTTTTCGAAACCGTTCGAGACTGCGTGAATGAAGCCATGGACGTGGACGGTCTCATTAAGATTTTGCGCAGAATTGAAGGTGGACAAATCCAATGCGTAGCCGTGGACACCCAGGAGCCCTCTCCATTCAGCCACGAGATTCTCAACGCCAATGCATACGCCTTCCTGGACGATGCCCCTCTGGAGGAACGTCGCGCTCGAGCCGTCCAGACTCGACGAACTTTGTCCGGTCCGGCCCGAGAACTCGGGGTGTTGGACCTTGAGGCCATTGAGCAGGTAGCCCGGGATGCCTGGCCTCCCATGGAGAATGCCGACGAATTGCACGATGCACTTCTGACCCTGGGAGTGCTCACAGATTCTGAAGTTGAGCGCAGCCGAAACCTGCTCGAGCAATTGGTGAAACAGGGTAGAGCCGGGCGGGTCATCGTTGAATCCCTGGTTGAAGAAGAAAATCAACAGTACCGGAATCCCGTGGCTCTCTGGTTTGCAACGGAAAGGCTGAATCTAATCAGATCCGTCTACTCGGAGGGACAGATCGTTCCGAAACTTGAGGTTTCCGAAAAAGTCCTGTGGGACAAAGATAGGGATCTGGAAGGGGACCAAGCCATGCGTGAATTGGTGCGGTGTCGCCTGCAATTTTCGGGTCCGACTACCCGGAAAGAGTTATGCCGACTCCTGAATCTTCCCCAGGGCGCCCTTGAGACCGCTCTGCAAGGGCTACAAGGAGAGGGTCAGATTCTTTCAGGTTCCTATCGCACCTCGGTCGATGACCTGGAGTGGTGTGATCGAAGACTCTTGGCTCGAATCCATCGTCTCACTTTGGGACGATTGCGTCGTGAGATTGAACCGGTCTCTCCGGACCAGTTTATGCGATTCCTCTTTTCCTGGCAGCACCTGCCCGCCGGGACTCAGTTACACGGCGAACAGGGACTCTCCATCATCTTGGATCAACTGCAGGGTTTTGAGGCCGCCACCGCGGCCTGGGAGGAGTTCCTTCTGCCCAGCCGTATCAGCAGGTATGTTCCTGAGCTCCTGGACCGACTGTGCCTCTCGGGAGAATTCGCCTGGGGTCGATTATCCGCACCGTCAACCCTGGAAACGAAAGGTATGGAGGAAAGACCCTCTTCATCGCCCCGCGGAATTCGGCCCTCGCGCCTGGCACCGGTGGCTTTCTTCAAACGGATGGAAATGTCCGACTTTTTTCTGCTCCGCAACCTGGAAAGAGGAAAGCTTGATCCACCTGCCCAACAAGTTGAGCAACTAAATCTCTCCCATCCCGCTCACGAAGTCCTCGAGCAACTCCAGCACGGGGGAGCCTGTTTCTTTGAGGATCTAGTGAGAACCACGGGAAGACTTCCGCTGGAAGTCGAAGAGGGATTATGGGAATTAGTTGCTGCAGGCTTAGCCACGGCCGATAGTTTTGACAGTCTTCGCTTCCTCATCGACCCCAATCGGAAACGTGGATTCCCACAGCGGACCTCACGCAGGTCCAACCGTAGAACTCTCACACGATCCATGGGTCGTTGGACTGTGCTGGACTTACCCGGAGTCGAGGGGAATTCGGGGAATGCCCCAAGAATTCTCCCAGAATTCGGGGAATGTCCCCGAATTCCCAATCTCGAGTTGGTGGCTCTGCAACTCTTGAAACGCTGGGGCGTGGTCTTTCGTGACCTATTGGCTCGAGAGAGCCTCACCTTCTCCTGGCGTGATCTCCTGAAAATTTACCGGACCATGGAGGCTCAGGGACGATTGAGGGGAGGAAGGTTTGTCTCCGGATTTGTTGGCGAACAGTTCGCCCTGCCGGAGGCGCTCGATGCCCTGAGATCCATCCGACGCAACCAACCTACAGGAGAAGTGCTCCGCATTTCAGCTGCTGACCCCCTAAACCTCATCGGGATCATCACCCCCGGTTCCCGCCTTCGTCCTCATCCCACACGCTTTGCCTATTATCGAGACGGCGTGCCCGTTGAAGAGCAGAAGTTTTTGATCGCCAAATCGCTTTCCGCTTCGGTCAGTTAGGGTAATTCGGTGCCAACTTTAGCCCGCATTATGCATAAATTTTTTACTGTGGCACCGAAACTATCCGCCCTGACTGCGTTGCCGCTCGACTCAGCCTCCTTAGTGCCTCGTTTCATAGATATGGTGGTGTTTGTGGCTAGCGCGACGGCGTCGAGTTCGCGAAGCGACGACGACGCGATGTCAGTGACATCGTGGAGGAGGAGCGACAAAGAAATCGATGCCGTCCCGCCGCCACCCT
>CBDUTA010000371.1:0-3597 GCA_965369785.1 uncultured bacterium | reverse complement strand
GGGATGCTGCTGCGCCATTCCAGTTGAGACCCATTCCCATCATGAGCGGCATCAACGTCAGTGGCCCGAGAAACCACCAGGCCCCTCCATAGATGAGGCCAAAGGCCAACCCACTGCTGACACTTCCGAGGAAGCGGTCAAAAAGGACCGCAAACGAGATGCCAATCAGGGCGCTGATGATGAGGTGGACCAGGAAGCCAACGACGGCCGAAGGCACTCCCACCATCATTCCGATCATGGGCAATGTCCCCATTAGGGCCATCATGACTCCGAAAACCACTCCGCCTGCCAAGCCGCCGTACACTCCAAGTGTGATATTCCTTGCATTCATGCTGTTTACCTCCTGTTGTAGCCGGGACTATGGATTATCCGGGCTAGGTTGTTTGATCAAGAGATCGGGCTTGCAAGCCGACCTCTGTCCACTTTAAGATCAGACCCACTTCGGTAGGAGGTCTGAGCTTTTTCCGAATTCGCTAGTGAGTGTCAGGAGCGTGCGGATTCTTACAGATGAAGATGTCGATAGACGATCCCCAGTTTGCGGAAAGGATCAGGGCGGCAGATCCGGAAGCTCTGCAAACTGTAGTGAAAGCTTACCTGGGCCAGATTCACCGTGCCGCTCGAAGTGCGGGTCTGGATCCTGAGCGCGCCGAGGAGGTGACCCAGGCGACCTTTGCCACCTTTATCGAGAAGGCCAAGAGTTTTGAGGGGCGATCCCATGTACGCACCTGGTTATTTGGTATTCTTTACCATAAAATCAAAGAAACTCGTCGCCAGTTGCAGCAGGAACGGCAGATGGATGAAATCGACGATGCCTTCGAGGAAAGGTTCGATCCCAAGGGGAGCTGGGTCAGGCCGCCACAACCTGTTGACGTCCAGCTCTATGCTTCGGAAATCAGAGAACTTTTCGAGGATTGTCTTGAAAAAGTATCGACTCAGCAACGGATGGCATTTGTCTTGCGCGAGGTGGACGGGTTGAGCAGCGATGAAATTTGTAAGATTTTGAACATAACCAACACTAACTTAGGGGTGATAATCTATCGGGTCCGTAATCGCCTTCGGGAGTGTCTGGAGGCCAAGGGAGTGGAGAGAGAGTCGTGATGTTGTGTTGTCGGGAAGTCGCTCGTAAGATTGCGAGTGATGAATTTCAAGAGGCCAACGGATGGCAGCGGTTATGGGTCCGCCTTCATCTGCTCATGTGTGGTCACTGTCGGCGCTATGCAGCCCAGCTTCACTCCATCGGTGAGACAGCCAGGAATTTGTGGGGACCTCACACTCAGGACCCTGCCACCCTTGAACGGCTGGAAGGTGAGATCATGGAAACCGTCCTCGGTCATCCAGAGGGTGGAAGGAGTGGCCCGAAATGAGTACGGCTAGTACTTCTCAGGCGCTGAAATCGCTTAAGGCTGTTCATCATGAGCTTTCCGATCCGCTGGTTCAGATTCAAACGCTGAGTGAAACAGCTCGCGCCATCCCCGGCTTTGAACAACGGCTGGATGAAATCGCTCTCTATCCCCTCAGGCCCACTGAAATAGAGATTTTTCAGGTCAATGTCGGGAAAATGTGCAATCAGATCTGTGCGCACTGTCACGTCGATGCCGGTCCCGATCGAGATGAAATCATGACACGCGAGACCATGCAAGACTGCCTTGACGCGATTCAGAAATCGGATGTCAGCAAGGTCGACATAACAGGGGGAGCTCCGGAAATGAATCCCCGCTTCCGGTGGTTTGTCGAGGAGATTTCCAAATTGGGCCGTCGAATCATCGTGCGCAGCAATCTCACCATCTTAACGGTGAACAATAAATACCGGCAGCTTCCTCAGTTTTTTGCCGATCACAATGCCATCATCATTTCGTCGCTGCCCTGCTATACGGCGAAAAACACTGATGAACAACGGGGAAGCGGTGTTTTTGATCGGTCCATCGAAGCGCTTCAAATGTTGAATGCGGTAGGGTATGGGCAGGAGGGGACGGGATTGGAGCTGCACCTGGTCTACAATCCTGTGGGTGCTTTTTTGCCACCACACCAGGAGCAGCTGAGAAGTGATTATCAGCGAGTTTTAAAAGAAGAGTTCGGCATCGTTTTCAACGATCTTTACTGCATTACCAACATGCCCATCAGCCGCTTTCTGGACTACCTGTTGCGTCTGGGCCAATATGAGGAATATATGCAGACCCTGGTAGAGGCCTTCAATCCGGAAGCAGCCAAAGGGGTGATGTGTCGTAATACGATATCAGTCGGATGGGAGGGAACTCTCTATGACTGTGATTTCAATCAGATGCTGGAGTTGAAGATGGAGCGGGGTACGCCGGAACACATTCGCGACTTCGATGTCCGTAAGTTGAAAAAACGCAAAATTGTTTTGAATCAGCATTGCTATGGTTGCACTGCCGGTGCTGGTTCTACCTGTGGAGGGAGAATTCTTAAATGAGCCAGACCTTACAGAAAATCACCAGGGATGTGTACAAGGAAGCGGCTTTGGACCCACAGAAAGGGCTGTGTTGTACGACGAGTCCTGTCTGGAAACTGCCGGAGCTCGAAATCCCCAAGAAGATGCTGGAAATGAATTACGGTTGCGGCAGCACGGTCCACCCCCGGGATCTTTCCGATGGTTCCAAGGTCCTTTATGTGGGCGTGGGAGGGGGAATGGAACTTCTCCAATTCGCCTATTTCAGTAGGAAGTCCCACTCGATTATCGGGATTGACCCGGTCGCGGAGATGGTGGAGGTCTGTCGTCAAAATCTTCAAGGAGCCGAAGAGCTGAATAGCTGGTTTCAGAACGATTGGATCGATCTGCGTCTGGGAGATGCCTTGAGTCTTCCTGTGGAGAACGAATCTGTCGATGTTGCCGCCCAAAATTGTCTTTTTAATATCTTTTACGTGGAGGACCTGAAACGTGCTCTGGGTGAAATGTTCCGGGTCTTGAAACCCCAAGGCAGACTTCTTCTTTCTGATCCCATTTGTGAAAGTGGAATGCCGGAGAACCTGTGCCAGGATGAGCGATTGAGAGCCCTTTGTTTGAGTGGCGCTTTACCGTTGAAGCAATATATTGAACTGATTACCGATACGGGCTTTGGTACCGTGGAAATTCGGGCCAGGCGTCCCTACCGTGTACTCGATCCCCAGCATTACGACACCGACCGATTGATTGTCATTGAAAGTGTTGAAGTGTGTGCCATTAAAGATCCGATGCCTGAGGACGGTCCCTGTGTGTTCACCGGTAAAACGGCCATCTACTTTGGAGATGAGGACTCGTTCGATGATCGGAAAGGGCACCTGCTGCCCCAAGGTCAGCCCATGGCCGTCTGTGACAAAACAGCCGGGGCCCTGAGTGGCCTGAATCGGGACGATATCTTCATCTCCGAGTCGAGCTATTTTTACGATGGGGGAGGATGTTGTTAAAGCCGGCTTCCGGTGCTTCCGGTTTCTGGAAGCACCGGAAGTCGGAAATTCCAAATTCCAAATCCTAAATTTCAAACAAATTCCAAATTCCAAATTCAAAACACCAAACCCACAGCCGGCAGACCGGCTGAAATCCGAAATTCAAAACACGAAATCCGAAAGCCAAAGGTCAAAATTCTCTAGACCAGGAAGTTG
>CBDUTA010000370.1:0-3620 GCA_965369785.1 uncultured bacterium | reverse complement strand
TGACTCTTCATCAGATCGGTTTCCGCCCGCACCACGATCGATTCAGCCCGAAGCAGGTCCCGCTGAGCTTCAATCAGTTGACGGGTGGTTCCCGCTCCCACCTCAAAGCGAGCTTGCTCCGCTTCCAGGCGTTCCTGGGCGGCACGCAACCCTGCCGTTCCTGTTTGAAGGCTGGCCTGATTCATCTCCAGTTGAGTCAAAGCGTCTCGGATCTCCAGGGAAACCAACTGCTGGACATTCTGCCGGCTCAGCACTGCTCGGTCATAACGAATCAGTGCCTGCGCATTTCTTGCCCGAGCTTCTCTGTTGAATACCGGCAGCCTTACCTCCAATCCCAGCACATAACCATAAAAGTCGGAACTGAAGAGCTGGTCCAGCGAATCGTCCAATCCTCCGGGTGTAATGGAGATAATCTGGGGATCGGTAAACCCTCCCGAAAAATCCCTTTCCACCCTTCGCCCTCCGAGCCCGAATTGCTGATATCCGGCCACCAAATCGAGGGTGGGCCGCAGCTCATTTCGGGACAGATCCAAGTTGACCCGTTCGTTCTCGATCTGCAAATCGGATTGTTGAAGTTCGGGGCGCAATTCCTGGGCGATCGCCTGCAGTTTTTCAAAGGAATCCGACACCTGAAGGTTAGCATCGGGAACGTCAGCGGGCACAATCTCAAAGGGAAAACTGCGAGGGTCTTCATAATCACTGATCAGTCGGATCAGCTGGTCCTGAATCTGGCGGTAACGATAACCGACTCGAATCCGTTCCTCCTGTTTCAGAGCGAGTTCCGCTTCTCCCTGCAGCACCTCCAAGCGGGAAGCACTACCCACTTCAAAGCGGGCCACATTTTGCTCCAGGAGCGTTCGGGCTGCATCCAAAGCAGTGTCTTCAACCCGGATGGCCTCAAGAGCAAACCTCAAGTTCCAGTACTGGTTTTGGACCCGAAGGATCAGCTCAGCGGCGCGGCGCTTGAATTCCTGCTGGCTGATTTCCAGATTGGTGCGGCTGATTTCGATCTGATAATCGGCCGGGATCCTCCCAAAACCCTTCAGGAGATTTTGTCGGAAGAGAATTTCAAAACTGGTTTCGATAGCCGGTATGAGGCTGGAAAAGAAACTGGTTGTCCTTCCGCGCCTTCCCAGGAAGTTCACCTCAAACGAGGAGCCCGCTGAAAATTTTTGTTCATAGCCAAACTGATAGAGGGTCATGACATTGGTAATACTGCTTCCGCCCTGCAGAGCGGATGAGGTCGGGCTTTTCTCACGATCCCAATCAAAACCGAAGGTACCCAACGGGTCATAGACGCCTCTTTGCTCCTCGACGACCCACAGGTTCGAAAGGGGAATGTGGCGCTCAATGTTGACTTCGAGATTGTAGCGGAGAGCCATTTCAACGGCCTGCTGTTCGGTGAGAAGAACCTGTCCGCCGCGCACCAGTCCAATGATTTCTGTAGGAGGTACTACGATCACACTTCTTCTCTGGTCGCTGAAATATTTCGAAAAGACATTGAACTGGCCCAGCGCCTCGGCGCTAAAAACCATCAGACACAGGACACCGAACAGTGCCGCACGAGCCAGTAAGCTAGACGATTTTCTCATGATGACCTTTCATTCTTTGAAGCAATGTATATCCGCAGACTGGATGGGTTATTCCGAAGGAGAAAAGATTTGTAACGGATCTCCTTCCGAGAGAGCTCCAGCTCCTTCTATGACCACTTTTTCGTCTCCGCTGAGACCGCTGCGAATTTGGACATAGTCATCGTCCTGCTCTCCCGCTACGACGATCAGCTGTCGAGCTCTGCCGCCGTCCGCGACCCAGACCAATGAGCGACCTCCCTCCTGGCGCAGGGCGGCTGTAGGAATGGCTATCGAATCCCTGACGGGTGGCAGCTGGAACACCCCGGTGAAAAAAGTCCCTGCCTTTATTGAGTGGTCCCTGTTATCGATCCTCACCTTGACCAGGAAGGTTCGAGTACTCAGGTCGATGGCTTCATTGACCGCTGTGATTTGGCCCTCCCGCTGGGTCAACAAACTTTCGATGCTTAATGTGACCGGAATGCCTACTTTCATCAAACTGGCATAGCGCTCCGGCGTTTTCATTTCCGCTTCCAGAGAGGAAAGGTCTGTAATTTCCAGGACTGCCTCTCCGCGTTTCACGTAGTCTCCACGGTTCAAGAACTTCCCGGTAATGATGCCGTTAAAAGGTGCCTTCACGGAAGTATCTTCAAGCCTTTGCTGTGCTTGTGCTAAAGCCACTTCCTTTTCCGTGACTCGATTTTCGGCCACTTCGATGGATTCCTTAGTGGGTCCCGTCTCAGCGATGAGGAGGCGCTCCCGGGAGATCTCGAGCATGGCCTCTGCGGTCTCAAAGACCGTACGGGCCTGCTCCCACTCTGAGGTGGAGATCGCTCCCCGCTCCAGGAGGGAAGCCGCGCGATCCCGTTCATTTCGAAGTCTCTGATACTCGGACTCCGACCGAGCTGCCTCTGCTCGAAGTACATCAATCTCCTCGGAACGTCTCCAGGCCAGCAACTCGTTGAGGTTGGAACGGGAGGTTCGAAGAGCCGCCTCGGCCGATTCCACCGCCAGCTCAGAATCGACAGGTCGTGTCTTGAACAGAGCCTGTCCTGTCTGTACGGAATCTCCTATATCGACGAACACTGCTTCCAGAGGACCTTCGACCAGTGCCCGGAGTCTGGCACGATCTTTAGGGATCAGGGAACCGGTGGACTGAAGGGTTCGATTGAAGTCCCGGCGGACCACGGAAGTCACCTCGACCACTCGGGCCCGAAGTGCACTTTCCTTGTCGGCTCCGATTTCTGCTGCACTGCCCTCCGGGCCACAGCCCAAAGTCAGCAGGCAGGCTAAAAATGAAATCCACTCCAGCTTTCTAAGCAATCACAAACCGCCTTCCCCAGACTCTTCTGCCACGTTGATCCCACGAAAAATCCCAGCAACCCAGTTGCCGAAGTCGTCCATCAAAGTATAAACACACGGGACAACCAGCAGCGTCAAGAAGGTCGAGGTGAACATTCCTCCGATGACAGCCACGGCCATCGGGGCACGCTGTTCGCCCCCTTCACTCAATGCCAAAGCCATGGGAAGGACGGCGGCCATGGTCGTGAAGGCCGTCATCAGAATAGGACGCAATCTCAACGGTCCCGCCCGGCGAAGAGCCTGTTCACGATCCATACCCTCGTTTCGCATCTGATTGGTGAAGTCCACCAGCAAAATGGCATTCTTGGTGACGATTCCGATCAACATCACCAACCCGATAAAGGAAAAGATATCCAGCTGCGTTCCCGTGACCAAGAGAAGGCCAATACTCCCCGCTATGGCCAGGGGGACAGAGGTCATAATGGTGAAGGGGTGGATAAACGACTCGAATTGGGACCCCAGAATCAGGTAAATCATGAGAAGCGCAACGGCTATGGCATAAATCAGGTACTGGAACGACTCGTTGAAAAGATCTGAGGCTCCTCCCAAAGTGGTGGACCAAGCCGGATCTTCAGGAATAAGATCCTCTTCTATTTTCGCCATTTCATCCAGAGCTGTTCCCAGGGAAATCCCCCCCAGATTGGCGAAGAGTATTGCTGCACGGCTCCGATTGAAACGGTTGATGGAATC
>CBDUTA010000369.1:0-3631 GCA_965369785.1 uncultured bacterium | reverse complement strand
GAGTCAACGGCACCCACAATCACCAGGATCGTGCTTTGGGGAGAATATTTTTGAAGGTGAAACTTCTTGAGTTCATCGACCTCGAGGTCGATGGTGCTCTCTTGAACGCCCAGAACAGGGTATTGTAAGGGGCTTCCCTGGTAGATCCAGTGGCGGAGACGTTGAGCAGCTACGGTTTGAGGGTCATCCCTCATTGCTTGAAGTTGGCTCAGCACCTTTCTCTTTTCCAATTGGAAACGATCTTCAGGAAAGGTAGGGCCAGCCAGTATCTCATGCAAGAGATCCAGGCCAAGGCCCAAATCCTGGGAGGGCATCAGCAGAGAAACTCCGCTCAACTCCCTTTCACAGAAAGTGGTCAGGTTTCCACCCGTGTTCTCAACGAGTTCATGGATTTCATGAGTTCCGTAATTCTGCGTTCCTTCGGTAAGCAGGCGTGAGGTGAGTGCGGCTATGCCGGGCCTACTCAAGGGATTCTGGTCCAAGCCGGCCAGGACAAAGGCGTTTATTGAAATCAAGGGGAGTCGGTGATTCTCGGAAACCAGGAGAATCAAGCCGTTGTCCAAAAGATGTCGGCTAGCCCGCATTTCTTACACCTGATCGTAGCGAGACAGTGGAGATGGCTGTGGATGCAAGGCGCGCGACCCGCAAGCGGGTACCCCAGGCCCCCGCAAACGTACTCTCTGAGTACGTTGAGAAGGTCGACCGAGCGGCAACGCAGTAGGCGCGGCCAGATCCGCTGCCGGAGTAGATTCGGTGTGAGAAGTGCGGGCTAAAGTTGATCCTCGTTCTCTTCAATCGTTCCATTGAGCAGAATTCCTACAGTTGCTTGTTCAGGACTCCAGTACTGATCAGCCACTCGGGCGACTTCCTCGGCCGTGAGCCGGTTGATCTGATGGAGGTAGTCAAACCAGTATTGGTAACGGTCCAGAGTTTCCAGCAAGCCAAGTTGGATCGCCTGATCCAGGGTTGTTTCAAAACCAGAGAAGAACTGGGTTATACACTGGTTTTTGGCTCGTTTCAGTTCGATTTCTGAAAGGGGTTCCCGGGTAAGAGTGGCAATTTCCTCAAAGATCATGGCCTCGATCTTGCCCAGATCTGCCCCTGGATGGGGTTCTACGCGAATGGAAAAGAGGTAGGGATCAAAGGTTTCAGAGAATTCCGTGTTGAGGCCCGAGGCTACCCGTTCCTTTTCAATTAAGCGGCCATAGAGGCGCGAGAGTCTTCCTTGAGACAAGGCTTCCTCAAGAATATGAAAGGCATAGTGATCCTCCTGACGGACCGAAGGTGCACCAAAGGCTACAATCATGCGTGGAATCTCTGTGGGTTGTTTCAGTTCTACCCTTGTTTGCCGGGTTCGCTGGGGCTCTGAAACAGTCACCGTTTCCGGGATCTTTCCCCGGGGCAAAGGGGCAAAAAGTTGCTCTACTCGCTCGAGAACTTCCTCTGTGTGAAAATCCCCCACCACCACAAGAATGGCATTGTTGGGACAGTAAAAATGACGATAGTGTTCGATGATCTGATCCTGAGTGATGGAGGTCAGGTCCTCATAAGTGCCGATCACTGGAAACCGGTAAGGGTGTTTCTGGAAAGAATGGGTTGCCACCGCTTCACCGAGAACTTCCCAGGGGCTGTCCCGGTCCATCTTGATTTCCTCAATGATGACTTGCCTTTCCAGTTCGAACTCTTCGGGGTCAAAGCGATTATTGCCCATCCGGTCTGATTCGATTTCCAGGGCGGACCACCATCGATCAGAAGCAAAAGTAAAGTAGTAGGCAGTATAGTCATTTGAAGTAAAGGCATTATTATTGCCCCCTCTGGAGGCGGTGATGGAGTCGATTTCCCCTTTCTTATATCGCTGGGTTCCCTTGAACATCATGTGTTCCAGGAAGTGAGAAATGCCGGTCACTCCGGGTCTTTCGAATCGGGAGCCCACTCGATACCAGATCATGGTGGAGACGATGGCCGCGGTGTGATCTTCTCGTGTGAGGATGGTCAGGCCATTTCCTAGATGGTGTTGTTGAATTTCCTGGATAAAAGCCATGTTTGCCGACTTACTTTCGTTTCGACTAAAATGGCTCGAAATGTCATTGCGCACGATTATTTTCCTGCTGTTGCTTCCTATCCTATCCACGAACCTTCTAGGGGCTCAGGGATATGGGCCAATCTCCCCCCCGGAATTTTATAGGCAATCGCTGCTGAATGGGATGGAATTCTTGTTTTTAACCCGGAGCGACGAGCGAGTGACCTTCGTTTTGATGATTAAAAACGGAGCTGCATTCGATCCCGTCGAGAAGTGGGGGCTCACCTTCCTGACCACTTTGATGATCTTTGAACAGGGCGACAATCCTGAGAAGGTCGAGATTCAACAGGGATTGCAGGAACTGAATGCGGACCTGCACTTTAGTGTCGAAGGGGACGCTATTTATTTCTTTGGAGATGCCCCAAGAGAGCACCTCGTGGACACTTTGAATCTTTTAGCTGAAATGATCGTCCGACCTGTTTTTCACGACGAGACCTTCCAGAAAACTCGCCAGCGGGTCATTTTGGAAATTGAGGAAGAGCAGCAGCATCTGGGAAAGATCACCCAAGATCTTTTTCTGGCTGAGCTTTTCCGGGCGAACTCCTATGGACACTCTATTAAGGGGACAATGGAGACCTTGAAAAACTTGTCTCTCAGCGATGTCCGGATTCAATATCGCAAGCTTTTTATACCCAATCAGGCCCAACTGGCCGTCTTTCATTCCGGCGACCGCAATGAAATTTTCAAGGCCGTGAGTCGTTACTGGGGAAGCTGGATCAAGAATTATCCCGTGTCTTTTACTTTCAGGCAAGCTCGTCCACCGCTGAGGCAGCGGCTGAAATTACTGGATTGGCCTTCAGGGGACACCCTGTTTCGTTGGGGAAGCTTGGGGGTTAAAAGGGGTTCCAGGGATTATTATGCTTTGAAGATCTTTCAGCAGTATCTGACCCTGTGCTTGCCGACCTGGGCGAACCAGGTCGCATCAGAGGAACAGATCCAGGCTTCGTCTGAGCTTGAAGCAGGTCGTATGCCCGGTTATTTACAGCTGAACATTCAAGCCCCGCCCCATCAACTCATCGCCTATTACCAAAAGTTTGAGGTTTTAGCCAAGGAGCTCCAGGATGGCCACATCGATGCCCAGAAATTTGAAGAGGCCAAGCGACTGGCCTACCTTGAGATGACCGATTCTCTTGGCGAGCCCCTTTCTGCCCTTTATCAACTGCTGGAAACCGATCTTTATGGTGTAGGGATCAACTATATCACCAACTATGGGTTGCGCCTGGACCGGGTGACCCCTGAAACCTTCCAAAATGCAGTCCGAAAATACGTTTCCCTCGAACATTCGGTTCTGGTAGTGGCGGGATCGGCCCAGCGTCTCAGGTCAGAACTGGCCAAGATCGGAATAGAAGAAGCCCCTCGCTGACACCGACAATTTCCCCCTGCTGGCAGGCTTCATAGGGTGTCGCAAAAGTCGGCTGATCCAAGTTTCTTTTGTAGGGGCGCACTGACGTGCACCCAAGAAGTCGTGGATAAAACAGGGCTCTTGGGCGCACGGCAGTGCGCCCCAACAGGCCCTAATCAAGATAAAGTGGAAGTTTTGAGACACCCACT
>CBDUTA010000368.1:0-3632 GCA_965369785.1 uncultured bacterium | reverse complement strand
ACTTCAAATCCGGCTCTCTCTCGGCTCAATCCCCCAGGGCCCAGTGCTGAGAGGCGCCGTTTATGGGTAATTTCCGAAAGCGGATTGGTCTGATCCATAAACTGGGAGAGTTGACTGCTGCCGAAGAACTCACGGATGGCCGCCATAACCGGCTTGGCGTTGATCAAATCGTGAGGCATGGCGGTTTCCATCTCCTGATGAACCGACATTTTTTCCTTGATCGCCCGTTCCATCCTCACCAGACCGATTCGGAACTGATTTTCCAACAACTCCCCAACGGCACGAACGCGACGGTTCCCCAGATGGTCAATATCGTCCACGTTCCCGATACTCTTCTTGAGCTTCAGCAGATAACCAATGACGTGATAGAAATCCTGCGGAGAAAGTGTCCGTTCATCCAGAGAGGTATCCAGACCCAGTTTAATGTTGAACTTCAGCCGGCCCACTCGTGAGAAGTCGTATTTCCGGGGATCAAAAAACATCCCATGAAAAAGGGCCGTCGCGGTCTCGATGGTAGGAGGGTCACCTGGTCGCTGCTTGCGATAGATCTCAATGAGCGCATCGTTGGTATTTTTCACCGGGTCGCGCGTCAAGGTTGCGGAAAGCACATCGCCGACATCATCGCGCTCGGGGAAAAATACCGGCAATTCTCCAATACCGGCCTCGATCAAAGAGTTGACCACGCCTCCCGTCACTTCGGTATTGGCTTCCAAGAGGATCTCCCCTGAAGTGGAGTCCACCATTTCGGTCCCGGAAAAGGCTCCTTCCAGATCCTCGATACCAATCTCCACCTGTTTAACTTTTGCCTTCTTGAGTTGAGCAAAAGCCGCCTGACTGACTTTTCGGCCCGCAGCAACCAGAACGGACCTCGGTTTGCCGGGAGCAGGAATCTTCTTGCTCAACTTGGTTCCGACCAGATTCTCATCGAGCTTCCAGAACAGCTTTTCACCTTTGATAGTGATGCTGGAAAACTTGTAGAAAGTCTTCAGGAGCTCTTCGTCTGAGCTCAAACCCAGTGCACGCAAGAAGGCAGTGGCCAGAAACTTCCGCTTCCGATCGATGCGAACGTAAAGCAGATTCTTACTGTCGTATTCAAACTCCACCCAGGATCCCCGGTAGGGAATGATCTTGGCCAGAAAGTAACTCTTTAGGGCTCCTGACTCAAAGAAAACGCCGGGTGAACGGTGCAACTGACTGACGATCACGCGTTCCGTGCCATTAATGATGAATATCCCGTTGTCGGTCATTAAAGGGAGATCCCCGAAGTAGACCTCCTGCTCTTTGATGTCGCGAATGGTCTTGACTTCCGTATCGCGGTCCTTGTCCCAAACCACCAGACGAATCGTCACCTTCAAGGGAGCGGAATAAGTCATGCCCCGCTCCTTGCATTCCGCGATGTTGTATTTGAGGTTCAGCTGAACGGGATCTCCGCAATCGTCACAGCGCTCGACCTCGTTGGGGTTTCTGGATCCGCAGTGCCGACAAGTCACATCTTCTATGGGATAGGGGCTCAAGCCCAACGTCCCACTGCAATTTCCGCACGTCCCACGCAGGTGTTCAAGACCCTGCAATTTGCCACATTTGCATTTCCAATCACCGATGGCATAATCCACGAACTCCAAGGAGGAGGTCCCACGAAAATCGCTTATAGGAAAAACGGAATTCAATACCGATTGCAGCCCAAAATCATCCCGCTCGGAGGGCAACAGATCCATCTGCAAAAATCGTCGGTAGGACGTTTTCTGAACCTCAAGCAAGCTGGGTATGGGAAAAATGGAGGGTCTCCTGGAGAAGTCCTTTCTTTCCCGATAGACGTTTTTCAGATCATCAACCATGCTGGCAAGCTCCCCTTGATGTGGTCGTTTTGCTCAATAACGTTTGGATGCCCCGCAGAAAGAGACACTGATGCGCCTCAGACACGTGCAGATATAGAGGAATACACGGGTAAAAGAGAGCAGAGAAAACTCCCAACCGCTGCGTTTTTTATGCTTTACCGTCCCAAACCAAATTAAGGACGAAATACTAAAAAGGGGACACCAATCCCCTTTTATCCATCCTAATTATTTTCACCCTTCTCAACGCCGAACAGTCTATCATACTCCATGGGGGGTGACAAGAGGCGAAATAAAGCCGATTTTATTTAATCTCGACCTTCGCTCCGGCTTCCTCAAACTTCTTCTTGATCTGTTCAGCTTCTTCCTTGTTGACGCCTTCCTTGATCGCTTTAGGAGCAGCTTCAACAAGGTCTTTCGCCTCCTTGAGGCCCAGGCTGGTGACCTCGCGCACAGCCTTAATGACGTTGATCTTCTTGTCTCCGACCGCGATCAAAACAGCTTCAAATTCCGTCTGTTCTTCAACTGCTGCTTCTCCTGCGCCTCCCGCGGCCCCTGCTCCCGCCACAGCGACGGGCGCTGCCAGGGCAGTAATGCCGAACTTTTCTTCCAGTTCCTGCACCAAGTCATTAATGTCTACAATCGATGCCTTTTCAATCCAACCGAACACATCTTCGCGAGTGGTCGCCATAGCGAATCCTCCTTCTAAATTTAGATTTCTTTCTTATTTTGAAAAGCTGACCACCTGCCCCCTGACCACCTGACCAAAGGGGGTGAAGGTCAGCTATCCGTTGTCTCTTCGTCCTTTTTCTCTTTGTCCGTTGTTTCCTCGGCCGCTGTCTCTGGGGCTGCCACTTCCGGGGCTGCTTCGCTCTCTGCCGCTTTTTCTTCGGCTACAGGCTCCTCGACTGCTGGCTCTTCGGCGGTCTCTTCAACTGCTGCCTCTTGCGTTGCTGCCTCCGGAACTGGTTCCTCTTGAGCTTCCGGCTCTGAAGCAGAGGTCTCCTGTTCCTTGACCTCTGGTTTCTCTGGTTCTGGAGCTGCCTCCTGCTTCACCGGCTCTGGTTTCTCTGGCTCTGGAGCTGCTTCTTGCGCCTTCGCCTCTTTTTCTGATGGTCTGGGGTCTGCGGTCTGCGATATGGGGTCCCCTGAACCCTCTCCATCTGCCTGCTTCTTTTCTGCCAGCTGCTTCAGGACCGAAGCCAGCCCTCTCAGCGGTGACTGTAAAGCGGTGGCCAATCGAACCAGCGGAGCATTCAAGAGATACACGAGCTTGGACAGCAGCTCAGGTCGGGAGGGCATCTTGGCCAGAAGTTCCACATCACTGGCCGAGAAAGTCTTACCTTCAACAACTCCGGCTTTGAAGGCCACACTGGGGTGATCACTGATGAAGTCTTTGAGTACTTTGGCCAGGGCCACCGGATCACCAGCGGTGTAGGCAATGGCGGTTGGCCCTTGAAAATGCTCCTTCAAGACTTCCAGCGAGGTATCCTGGGCGGCCCGCAAGGCGAGCCTGTTCTTGATCACCTGGTAGCCGCTATTTACTTTAGAGATCTCGCGCCGAAGCTCACTCTGAGCCAACACATTGACCCCCTCAAAATTGATCAGTAGGACGCTCGTGCTGACCTTGAACATCTTGTTCAGATCCTCAACCAAGGTCTCTTTCTCGCTTCTGTTCATGTCCTCTTATCTGTTGTCAGTTGTCTATTGTCATTCTGCTCTTGGGCCTGAGGTCTGTTGTCCCTCATTTCCCTATTTCCCTTCGATTTGCGCCACATTGACCTTGATGCTCGGTCCCAT
>CBDUTA010000367.1:0-3634 GCA_965369785.1 uncultured bacterium | reverse complement strand
CATGGTGGTGCGCAGATTCCTCATGTATTCGATCGAGTAGTTTCCTTCCTTCATCGCTTCTTCCAGCATCTGAATGTAAAGTCGCGCGCCATGGCTGGAAGTTCCATGCGCCTGAACCGGACGCCACCCACTCACGATGGCCGCCTTATAAGATTCCCAGGGTTTGGAGCCGGGCCCGGGGCAGCGCTCACGGGCCTTGATTTCCGAAGAGGCCGACACGTCATCACCCAGGCAAACCTCGTTGTAAATGGAATCCCAAATTTCGTTGCACATCCCGTTCAACCAGAGCATCTCACCACCGTTGGCGTGATCGGTCCAGGGGGCACCCACCGCCTTGTAAAATTCGCGAGTGAAGCGAAGTCCGAAATGGCGGCCCCTCTGAGATTCGATGAAGTAAGCCAGGCGGTGGGGCATCTGGCTTTCTCGATTCAGCCGGTTGTAGGCGGCCACGATCCGGGGGGCTACGATGCGTGTGGCCACGGTGGTGATTCCCAGTTTCTGCAAATCCATTCCGAACAACCGCAGCGCTTCGGACAACTTCTCGAGGGGCTCGTCCTTCCACCAGAATTCCCAGCTGAGAGCATCCATTCCGGGAACGCCCACATATCCGTCCAGGGCCGACCCGGGTCCGTTTTCCAGATCCACACTCTCTTCAAAATCGGGGAACAACTCGATGAATGCGTCCATGGCCACTTTGTTGAACAGCGGGTGAGTCCCCCCGGTCTTGACCGCCACGGGGTTGTCGGGTGTGACGCTGTCCCACTGTCTTCGATTGATTTTGCTCCGGTAGACCCAGGTGAAGGTGGTCCCAATCTCGTTGTCCTTGGACTCCAGAAGATTAACGGTGATCCACTTGCCTTTGGGTATTTGCTGTACCTGTATGGCATTAACCAGCGTGTCGCGGACTTTCTTTGCCGTTCCTTCGGCCGTCGTTTCCGCAACCACGGTGAGCTTGATGCTGGGATCGGTTAGACCCTGACTGGGGCCGTAAGTACGGGCAGCATTTCCGTAGAGATGAAAGTGGGTGGCCACCAGTCCGGGAATCACGGTTCTGTTGCCCAGGTCCACAAGGCGAGTCTCGGAACCCGCCAGTCTTCTCATCTCGGCATTGCTCCCCAGAGCCATGATTTTTTTGCCCTTGATGGCCATGGCTTCAACAATATTTCCGGGAGTATTGGGGATATTGCTGCGATCATCCATGCTGACAATTTTTCCGTTGGTCAGAATGATGTCGGCATACCCCTGTCGGGCAACCAACAGCGGAATCTGTTGGGCCAGTCCCACACCCAGCTGCAGGAATGCGAGAAAGCCGATGATCAAAAAGTTTCGTTTCATGTTTTCCTCCATAAATTTCAATCGCTGTCTTCAGGCTTGATCTTGCCTGATCTTCTTGCTTGTTGGGCGGGGAAGGAGAGGATAAACTGACGCCCAGACTGAACAAGACCGAACAGGATACGCATTGGATCAAGACTTTCCCTGGCTGGAAAGCTTGACCTTAAAATTCCACTTTTCGGACGGTCTGTCAAGAAAAATGATGGCCCCCATTGGAGGGAGATATTCTCTGTGCCCCGTCAAAGCTTAAACCGCCGCCGATTCTTGTCCCTGGCTGCAGTGGGTGCCGGGCTGGCCGCCTTGCGGCCGGTACAAGGCTCGATACTTTCCCAGTCTGCCGATGTTCCTGCCGGCACCCAAGCAGGAGATTGGCCCATGTTCGGACACGACATTCGAGGCACCCGGTCCAATCCTTATGAGAAGATTATCGGCCCTCGAAATGTGGGCCAGCTGAAGGTCAAGTGGATTTTCGAGGAATTCCAAGGGTGGAGTCAAAGCACTCCCATTGTGGTGGGCAACAGCCTCTATTTCACAGCTCACGACGGCTACGTTTACGCTGTGGATACTCGGGCAGGGAGTCTAAAGTGGAAGTTTGACGCCTGGAAGGGGATTCAGCCCGACAAGATTCCACTGACCCAATCACAATTTCGTTCCAACATGTTTAGAGAAATGCGGGGTTCGGCTGCCTATGCCAACGGACGCATCTTTGTGGGTGATGCCACGGCCAGATTTCACTGTTTGGATGCGGACAGTGGAGAGGAGATCTGGCAAACGGTACTGGATCCAGAGGCCGGAACCCATCAGAGCTTAATCTCAGCCTCCCCTATTCCTTATGGCGAGAAGGTTTACATCGGGCTTTCCACGACCTCGGGTCGGTCCCACATCGCCTGCCTGGATACCCATACGGGCGCCGTTCGCTGGCGCTTTGATACCGTGCCCGATCCCAAAGCCGCGGGTGGAGGCGCTATCTGGACTGCCGCCGCTCTGGACCCCCAACAGGGCATCGTCTACAGCGTCACCGGAAGCGTCCATGGACATGTAGCGGGACCCATTCTCTTTAGTGAGAGCATGATCGCCAACGACATGGAATCGGGTGAATTATTGTGGTTTGATCAGCTGCGCGACAATGATCCCTTTGATCTGGACTACAGTTGCCACCCCATTCTTTTTGAATCCACCCATCCCACCCGAGCCGGCGTCCAGCGTCACTGTGTGGGGGCGGGCAGCAAGAGTGGGTTTCACACCTTCGATCGTTATACGGGAGAGCATTTATGGACGGCCAGCGTGACCAATGGCGGGCCTACCCTCAACAGTACCGCCTATTCCCATGACAAGATCTACATGGTCTCCAATTCCATTTCGGGTCATCGCCAGATTGCCCAATCCGTCACCGTGGCCCTGCATGCCTATAGCGGAGAAGTGTTGTGGTGGACACCCAATGAGTCCAGTAGTCAGGGAGCCGTGGCCGCCGCCAATGGCCTGTTTTACCAGGGCTTCAGGGACGGTACCTTGCAGGCCCTGGATGTGGAAACGGGAGCGCCGCTGTGGACCTATAAGCTGCCAGGCATCCGGCGAGGCGGAATCACCCTTTCCAGGGGCACGCTCTATACCCTGTGCGGCTCCCAAAACACCCCTCCCTACAGCCTCTATGCCTTCAGCCCTTGACCTTTCTGGAGCCAGAGAAATAGAGTATTGCCCGAAACGAAAGTCAATCTGCAACCAACATCAAAGGAAAGAGGAGTGTCATGGCCCCATCAAATATGCAAACCTGGTTCGAAGAATACCAGAAGATCTGGGAAGCCCCCTTCTCGCTGGAGGAGTACCTGAAGTGCCACACCGAGGATGTCCTCTACGATGATCTGACCATACCTAAAGTCTTCAACGGACGGGATCAACTGCGTGAGTTTTACGTCCGTGTCCTGGAGGCCATTCCCAATTTCGCCTCCCGGTATGACCGATTTTATCAAGAGGGAGAGGTCATTATCACGGAGGGAGCGCTGGTGGGTGACCAGACAGAAGTTTATCGTGGCAATCCACCCTCCAATAAACATGTCGAGGTTCCCTGGGTTCAGTTCCTTCACTTTCGGGGAGAGGAGATCTGCGAGGTACACGACTATTACGATCGACTGGATTTCCTGCGCCAGATGGGAATTGTCGACCTCGACTTCACCGGTCAGCCGGTCGAGAAGACCGGAGGCACCTACAAGGACGGGGCCGCGTAGATATACTCGGATGGTGGAATCTGGATTCCGTAGGGGCGCACTGACGTGCGCCCACAAACCCTGCTTCATCAAAGGCTTAT
>CBDUTA010000366.1:0-3634 GCA_965369785.1 uncultured bacterium | reverse complement strand
GAAACTGCCACTGATGCCGCTCACCCCGCCACTGAGACCGATGGATTGCTGACTCTTCTCCTTGACCGACACCAGGATGTCAACTTCACCTTCAGTGGCTCTCTTGTGGACATCGTAGTCCTTCTCCTCGATGGGTTCGAAGAAGCCCAATTGGTTGAGTCGCAGGATGGAGAAATCGAGAAGACCCCCGTTGAAAAGCTGCTGTTCCTCCAGGAAGAACTCCCTTCTCATGACCTTATCCCGGGTTTTGGTATTTCCCGCAAAATCAATTCGGTGAACAATGTACTGTTTTCCTTCATTCACCCGGATGGTCACATCGACCGTCTTGTTTTCCTGATCGGTATCCATGTCGGGCACAACCGTCATGTCCAGATACCCGGAGGTGGAGTAAAGTTCCTTCAAGGAATCACTGGCTTCCTTGAGAGCGGTGAAGTTAGCGACCTGGCCGGAAACGATGCCGTAACTTGCCTTCACCGCTTCCTGATCCAGGTTAGTGATGCCGTCGACTTCAAAACTGTTCCAAAAAAACTGCTCCCCCTCCGCAATGGGAATGGTCAGGTAGTACTGCTGTTTGGTTTTACGGAATCCGAGCATCAAACCTCTAGAGGCTTCAACAATCTTGACCTCAGGCGTTCCTGCCCTGGCATAGAGATAACCTATTTCCCGGTACTTTTCGAGAAGATTCACTCCGATATCATATTCAAGCTTTTCCAGGATAAATTTATCCTGGCCCTTAAAAACCGTCATCAGGTTCCGCTCTTTGGTCAGCTCCAGTGAGTTACGCAGTTCATCATCGGAAAAGACCGTATTGCCTGCAAAACCGATATCTCCGATGCGAACCTTGGGTCCCTCGTCAAGCTTGAAAATGATCTTCTCGGAAGTGGCTGTGAGGGACTCGGTGAACACTTCCACCCGACCCAGAGGTCGTCCATTTTGTTGCAGAAGCCCGGTAATAACTCGACGCGCCTTGGGCAGATTGGCCGGATCCAAGGGGGAATCCACGGAGAGCCCTACCCGCATGTCACGAAATCGCTCCAAAACGTCCGACTCCTTGAAGGATTTCATCCCTTCATATTCGACGGTTCGAATAAGAGGTCTCTCGACCAACTCAAAAATCAAGATGACGCCGCTTTCCCCCTCCATCCGCTTGATCTTGGCGTCGGCGAAAAAGTTGGTATTCAGGAGGCTTTCATAATCGCGCAGCGCCTGCTCCTCATCGTATAAAAGCTCCTCCTTGCTCTGGATGTAGTAGCGTACGGTACTCTCGGGAATGCGGCGGTTGCCCACGATCCGAATCTCTTCAATTCTCTGCTCGGTTAGCTGACTTTCCTGGCCAAGGAGAGAAGAGGAGAGCAGGGTTAGCCCCAAAACAGCTCCCCAGGTGCGGGCCACACGCAGTTGCCTGGAGAACACCTTACTAACGCTTTCAAGAGGAGTCATGGCTGCTCAATTTTATCTTGCAATGGAGTCAAAGAGCAAACGTGGGGGCGAGCTGGCGCGCTTCGCGCTCTCGTGCTGACGCGCTAGCGCGCTCCCGTGCTTTCGTGCGATCGTGCGATCGTGCTGTGGTGCGGTGGTGCTGCCGTGCGCGTTCCGGGCTGTCGTGCAATCGTGAGCTCTAGGCTGCAACCCCCCCCCTGGAAAGCAGCCCAATAAGGCCTTATGGGCGCACTGAGAGGTACTTCTCGTTTTAAACTGCGTAAATCATCAGTCTATTTTGCCATTTGATGGGCTTGGTCGGCTTTCCAACAAAAATCGAGACAAAACTGCGAAAGAGGACGACCACACGACCGCACCCCAGCACGACCGCACGAGAGCGCGAAGCGCGTCAGCACGAACGCACGAAGTCACGAATACACGAGAGCTCGCATTTCTCACACCCGATCGTAGCGAGGCGGCGGAGGTGGCTGTGAATACAAGGCGTGTGACCCGCAAGCGGGTGCCCCAGAGGCCCCCGCAAACGTACTGTACGGTACGTTGAGGAGGCCGGGGGTACCCGGGCCTTGCGGGTCGGGGGCACCCGCGCCTTGCGGGTCACGCAGTAGGCGGCGGCCAGATCCGCCGACGGAGTAGATTGGGTGTGAGAAGTGCGGGCTTAGGCCAGGCCGTAGGAAAGAGGGGCTCCCTGCTTTTGGGAGCCTTTGGGTCGATAGTAGAGGGCGTCACTCTCCAGGTAGATGGTCAGGGTCTGCTTTTCCTTTAATTTTCCCTGAATAATGAGCTCGGCGACGGAATCTTCAATGTATCGTTGAATGGCCCGGCGCAGTGGCCGCGCTCCATAGGAGCGATCATGGCAGGTCTTTCGGATGATCCACTCTTTGGCTTCTTCTCTGAGATTGATCTTGATCTCCTTGGCTGCCACATTCTGGTTGACTTGTCTTAACAGGAGATCCACGATCTGGCGCAGATCATCTTCGGTCAAGGACTCAAAAAGGATCACTTCGTCCAGGCGATTCAAAAACTCTGGATTAAAGAGTTTTTTCACCTCGTTCAGGATCAACTTTTCCACCTTTTCCCGGCTCTCATCCTGTTTATTGGAAAACCCCATCTGAGTTCGATCCACCAGATAACGGGCTCCGATATTAGAAGTCATGATGATGATGGCGTTCTTGAAATCGATGGTATTCCCTTGGGAATCGGTCAACTGACCATCCTCAAAGACCTGGAGTAAAATATTGAAAACATCGAAGTGAGCTTTTTCAATCTCGTCCATCAGCAGAACGGAATAAGGATTCCGCTTCACCCGCTCGGTCAACTGGCCCCCTTCCTCATGGCCCACGTAACCCGGGGGAGAGCCAATCAGCTTCGACACGGAGTGCTTTTCCATATACTCGGACATGTCAAAGCGAATCAGGGCCTTGTCGCTGCCAAACAGTGCGGAAGCCAGTGCTTTGGCCAGTTCCGTCTTACCCACCCCTGTGGGCCCCAGAAACAGAAAGGATCCAACCGGCCGGTTGGGATTTTTCATTCCTGCCCTGCTGCGACGAATGGCTCTGGCAAGCGCCGAGATGGCTCGATCCTGACTAATGACTCTCTCGTGAAGTTGATCTTCCATGCGAAGCAGTTGCTCCATCTCCTCCGCGTGCAAAGAGGTGACGGGGATACCTGTCCAGCGTGAAATCACATGTTCCACATGCTCCTTCTTCACTTTAGGAGAGGTGCGTTCCCGGACATCCCAGCGCTCCTTGATCACCTGCAGATTTTCGCGCTCCAGCAACTCTTCATCTTTCAGCTGGGCGGCCCGATCAAATTCCTTGGCCAGGATGGCGTCGTCCATCTGACGGACGATGACCTTGAGTTTTCTTCGAAGATCACTAACACCCTCGGGAAGAACCGTGTTGGCAAGTTTGACGCGAGCACCGGCCTCATCCAGAACATCAATGGCCTTGTCGGGAAGGTAGCGATCGGTAATATAACGATTGGACTGATAGACGGCGGCGTGAACAGCCTCGTCGGTGTACTCGACCTGATGAAAGGCTTCGTAGCGACTCTTGATCCCGTTTATAATCTCCAGTGTCTCTTCTTCCGTAGGGGAACCCACTTTGATAGCCTGAAAACGCCGCGCCAAAGCACGATCCTTTTCGATGGAACGCCGGTACTCATAGGGAGTTGTGGCCCCAACGCACTGGATCTC
>CBDUTA010000365.1:0-3636 GCA_965369785.1 uncultured bacterium | reverse complement strand
GATCAAGAGAGGGATATCACCACCACCTTGACCGTACTTCCCAGCTAAAGCGACTGGGGACGAATTCGTGCAGATCTGGACACTCGTATCCAATACGAACTCTTCAAAGATTTCTTCTGGAGTATCACCCTGTTTGACAACTATGACAGCGATCCTCCTACTTCGGGGGAATCCGAGCGAAATGACTTTGGTATCAATACCTCGGTGGGATGGTCCTTCTGATGGGCCGGGTATGGCCTTCGCTCTTACTCTTCCTGCTGCTCCATGTCAATGGGTTCTCCACATCCGGCCAAGAGACTCCACAAAGGGAAGAAGAGGCGGCGACTGCCCAGAGCGGTGGATCCTCCTCCCCCTCCGGCCCCGCTTCCCGTCAAGATCCCCCCCTAAGGTCATTTCCAAGGCACCTTTGGGCAAACTTCAAAGGTCTCGCCTCCAGACAGAATCTCAAACCCTTGCTCATTGGATCAGCGGCCACCGGGACGTCGGCATTCTTTGATGAGGAGATCAGGGATTACATGAGCTCGACTCGGCGTTTCCAGGAACTGGGCGAAGTGGGGGCTTTCCTCGGAAATTCTCTGACCATTGGTGTCGTTTCCGGTGGCCTTTTGTTCTCGAGCTATCTGACTGAGAGTCAGAAGTTTCGCTCAATGGCCTTTAGCCTGTCCCAGGGATTCGTCCTGAATTCGGCTATGACAGCTTCCCTCAAGACCATGACCTGGCGTGCTCGGCCCGACGGAGAAGGATCCAGATCTTTTCCTTCCGGGCACACCTCGTCTGCTTTTACGGTTGCAACAGTCCTGTCACACCATTACTCTAAGGCATCCATACCCGCTTACTTGACGGCGGGTTTAATTGGGCTCAGTCGGCTGGAGAAAAACAAGCATTTCCTGAGTGATGTGGTGGCGGGTGCCACGCTGGGATACATCGTGGGAAAGACTGTGATTCGGGGAACAGCATCCACCGTAAGCCAGCCTGATCTGACCTGGGTGCCGCTTTTTTCGGGTCAAGAGGAATGGAGTATGGCCATGTTCCTCACCTTTTAGGGTTTGTTTCCCACCGCTCAATTCAGTAACCTAACCCACCGGTACATGTTTAAGAGTCATCCTCACAAATTCCTTTTTCTGCTCATCTCACTGCTGCTCTTCGCTCTGGTTTTTCCGGTCCTTGAGGAACTGGGACGAGGAAGGGTTATTTTCGCCCTCTTCTACTCCGTCATTTTGCTAGCTGCCGCCTATGCGGTGAGTGAGAGCCAAGGCTATTTTGTTCTGGCTTTGATTCTGGCCGTTCCCGCCTTGGTCATGAGGTGGATCGGCAATTTCATGGGAGGTCCATGGCTCCAGTTTTTCGCCAATATCCTATCGGTCCTTTTCTTATTTTTGGTAGTGATTCTCATTCTTTCCCATGTCTTGAGGGCGGAACGGGTCAGCCGAGAGAAAATCTTTGGGGCACTTAGTGTTTACCTCCTGATTGGTATCATCTGGTCTCTCTTGTTTCTTATGGTCGATTTCCTTGTGCCGGGTTCATTTCAATCTGCACAGGATCGGGCATTCACCGGGGCCCAGATGATTTATTACAGTTTTGTCACACTGACTACCCTGGGGTATGGAGATATTATTCCGATTTCTCCAGTGGCGCGTGCGCTGGCTACTGTGGAAGCGCTTATCGGCCAGCTCTACCTGGCCGTTCTGGTTGCCCGTCTGGTGGGGTTGCATATCACGCACTCCTCGCAGCAGGATGGCCCCAAGGATGAAGAGAATATACAATAGAAGAAGTTCTGATAACCTTTGATACTGCCTGGGCAAAGGAACTCATGTCGGGTGAGATCCTGGGTGGGAGGAAAAAATGAAAGTAGCACTTAGCCTGTGGGCCATGTTCCCAATGGGTCTCATGGCTCAGGATGTCATTCGCGACTACGACCGATCGGTCGATTTATCAGAGTATAAGACCTTCGATTGGGTGAAGCAGGAGAAACCTCTTATCATTCGGGTGGAAGAGTCGGCTGATCCACGGCTGAGTAGCGAAGCTCTGGACAGCCAGATTCACAACCTCATTGAGAAGGAACTTGAAAAGAAGGGTTTTCGAAGAGCGACTGATGGATCTCCCGAGTTTTTGGTGAGTTACGTGGCTGTCGGGAAACTTGATCTCTCTTCCTCTCAGAGGGATTCCCTTCCCGCTTCCCAGTTATCGTATGGACACTGGCGACCCTTCTATAACACAGCCAACGACTACCGGCTTCAGAGAAAAGGGACACTGACCATCGATATCGTAGATGGTGCAACCAACAAGTTGGCCTGGAGAGGTTCTGCCACAGACACCTTTTCTGAAGCTAAAGACGCACCGAAGAAGATCGAGAAGGCCATCAAGAAGATGTTCAAAAAGTTCCCCAAATCCGGCTGAGCCTCCTGTTAATCGTCTAGCCCGCGTTTCTCCCGCCAGATCCGCCGACGCAGTAGATGGGGTGTGAGGTTCCTAATAGGTTATTCCTCCGGTTCGACTAGCCTGATGGACTCAATGAGCACAGGCGAGCCTGGGACATCCCCGCTACCGGTCTTCACGGCAGCGATCTTGTCTAAAACGTCTTGACCGGAAATCAGCTTTCCGAAGACGGCATACCCCCAGCCATCCTGCCCTGGGTAATCGAGAAAGGCGTTGTCGCGGTGATTGATGAAGAACTGGCCGGTGGCGCTATGAGGGTCTGAGGTGCGGGCCATGGCCAGGGTTCCACGCTTATTCTTGAGGCCGTTCTTGGCTTCGTTTTGAATCGGATCACGGGTTGGCTTGCGGGTCATGTTGGTGGTGAATCCGCCGCCCTGGATCATGAAATCCTTCATGACACGGTGGAAGATGGTTCCATCGTAGTACTTGGCGTCCACATACTGTAAAAAATTTTTAACGCTTTCCGGCGCCTTCTTAGCGTCGAGTTCGGCAACCATGGTGCCGAGGGATGTTTCGATTTGTAACACGGGTTTATCTCCTGCTTCTTGTCCGTAGACAGTGCTGATTGTCACCAGAAGCCCCAGCAACGTCCCGAGCAAAGAGGGGCGAAGAAAGGCTCCGATAGTGAAGGGTTTATAATTGAGTTTCATAGGTTTCTCCTTTTCCTGTGCCTCAGCTTCAGCCGACGGGTCTGCTCCTCCGGCTTGAAGCTCGCGGTAGAACAAATTTGTAAAAGTACTCTTCGAATTTATCGGGATTCTCCAGTTTCCACATGGTGAAGTCGTGCCGGAATTGTTCCATAAAAAGGTCGACAAAGACAGCGGCGTCAAGGGCACCGGCCTGGCTTGCCTCCAGCCATTGGTCCAGCAGTAAATCCTCCGCTTCAGGAGTGCTGGCTCTGATTTCCTTCCAAATCACGAGCAGGTCGGTGACGGCGGTCAGCTCTTCTCTGAAGGTATACCGGTAAACCTTGAATTGAGGATTTCTTCTTTGAAAGGTGACTTTTCTCCAGCGGACCTTGGTGTTGATGTAGGCTTTCCAAGCCGGACGGGTCACCTCACTGACTTGTTGCAGATCTTCATCCGTCGGTTCCTCGATTTTCTGATCGATCACCCACAAGACCGGCTTGGGAAAGTAAAGCGCCATGTGTTCGACGTTGGCTCCCCCCAAATCCAGTTGTGTCATCAACTGCCACGTAGG
>CBDUTA010000364.1:0-3643 GCA_965369785.1 uncultured bacterium | reverse complement strand
TGGTCCGCTACTATCTGTCCATGCTGAAGGTTGGGCTAACGGGCGGCATTGGTTGCGGAAAGAGCCACATCCTCAGAGAATTCCACAAACTTGGCGTTTACACCATCGATGCCGATGAAATTGCCCATGAGGTAATTCTTCCCGATCACTCCGCCTATGAGCAGATTCTAGACACCTTTGGACCAGAGATCCTGGCCTCGGATCGGACCATCGACCGAAAGAAGTTAGGTGGGAGAGTATTCTCCGATAAGAAAGCACGGGAAAAGCTCAACCGGATCGTACATCCGTTGGTCCTTGAGGAGGAGGCCCGTCGTGTCGCCGAGTTCGAAGAGCGAGAGGATCCGAAGTCTCCAATGGTCATGGTGGACGCGGCTCTGATGGTTGAAACCGGATCCTATCGAAAATATGACTTTGTGGTCGTGGTGTATTGCCCGCCCCAGATTCAGTTGCAGCGCGTGATTGCCCGTGACAGGTTATCCGAGGAAGAGGCACTTCAACGAATCCAAAGTCAAATGCCTCTTTTGGAAAAGATCAAATATGCCGATTACATCATCGAAAACTCAGGGAGACTCTCTGAGACAAACGAGCAAGTCAAACATATCTTCACGGAATTGGTGAACCTGGGGCTGGCTGACAATGGATAGAAATCCGGAAGATTCTTGTAGTCTGGAACTTGGAACTTGGAACTTGGAACCCTTTAAAGGTATACTGGATAAAGTGTTCGGGGGCGACTGGCTTCGACGGAAGTAGTTGAGGCTGTAGAGGCATGCCGAGGTGCCACAACCTCGTAAATCAGTGGTGAATTAAAATAACTGCCAACGAACAGTTACCACTCGCTGCGTAATTAAGGCGTAGCCGTCTTACCCGCTCAGCCCGCGGAACGGGATAAGGCGTCACTTTGCGGGATTTTCGGCCCTCCTGTTTCCTTCAGGGGAGGGTAGAGAACCTTTCTGAGGGACATCCAAGCAGGTTGATTTGCCGCTTTTATTTGCCTGCAGGGATGATAAAAGGAAAGCGGACAAGCATGTAGATTCTGCAGCCAAAGGCTTTCGGACGTGGGTTCGATTCCCACCGCCTCCACCAAACACTGGGGACGTAGCGAGGATTTCCTCGCTTATTTGAGCAATTAACGTATAATCACCTGAGTTAGCAAGAGCAATTAAGGACCGGGGCGGGCAGATCATTTTTTATACGGGTGGTGACCGCCGTCACTGTAAGAAAGCGCAGATCGGGCCAGAATAGAGGCCGTGAAGACTGAGGAATGGGTTTGAGGGAGCCGTTTAAACTGGGGAAGGGTCTGAGCCAGCGCTTGACACACTCTGATTCAACTTTTTACTATGAACGTAGGAGCAAATAGGCAGGCGACTTCGCTTGCCGGTGGGGTGCTGATTGTGTTCGTGTTCGATGAGGTGATGCAATGAGGAGGAGGAGAGGCGATCTCACCGTTATTATTTCTCGTTCTGCCGAGTTACCTGCCCGCAGATATAGAATCTCCCAAAAGTTTCTGATCAGGATGGGAATCGCTCTGGCCGTTCTTGCTTCTTCCTTTTCCCTGTCCACGCTGCACTACTATCACATGTGGAAGAAAACAGCGGATCATGACCAGTTGAAGGTCAGTGCCTACGAGCTGAGTAAGGAAAACGACACTTTTCGGTTGGCGGCAAGGCAGCTGGGTGAAAAGGTCGCTTCGCTGGAAGTCACTTCCACCAAGTTGCAAATCCTCTCCGGTTTGGATGAAGCAGGTCTTGGTGGGGTGGGTGGTCCTTCCGCCTATGATAACCCGCTGCTGAGTCTGGACACCCAGGGTCTCCGCAATCACTTTAGATCTCTGGAACGAAAGAGCATCAGCCTGGATCAGCAGTTGAGGCAGTTGCAGGACGTCTACAACACTCGCAGCATTCTTCTTGCAGCCACCCCGGCCATTGTACCTGTGCACGGATACCCCTCGGGCCGATTTGGCTATCGAATCGATCCCTTTAACGGAGAGCGTGATTTTCATCCCGGTATCGACATCTCCGCCCCTCGCGGGAATAAGGTCAAGGCAACGGCTGATGGTGTGGTGCTGACCGCGGGGCGAAAGTATTCCTATGGGAATCTGGTGACTCTGGAGCACAAATTCGGCATTTCAACCCGCTACGGGCATTTGGACCGCTTCACGGTTGAGGCGGGTCAAAAGGTCAAGAAGGGCGATATCATTGGCTATGTCGGCTCCACAGGGCGGTCTACCGGTCCCCATCTTCACTATGAAGTTCGCCTGAACGGTCAGCCACTGAATCCACTTCGTTTCTTCCGCGATTCTGATTAGTGTAGATCTAGTCGATCGATTCTTTTCCCCTATAGCTCGCATTTCCTTTTCTAGTGAGCACTAGTGCGCCCCCTACACAAGAAACCTGGTCCGGATTATAGTTAGGTTCTCTACTGCACCGCCCGCGCGACCCGCAAGCGGGTACCCCGACCACGATTGGAAGGAGTTTCAGGAATATGGCAGAGACCCTCAGGAATGTGGGAGGCACCTGAGGTGCCAAAAAATCGCGCTTCGCGCGCATTCGTGCATTCGTGAGTTCGTGCTTTCGAGAGTAGTCAGAGCCGTGGGCTTTAGCCCACGGGCCTCCCCACGGTAGGAGATATTATAGGGATGGAGCTGTTCGGCACCTGAGGTGCCTTGGCACAAGTGCCTCCCACATTCCGGAGTCTTTGCAATTTATGACGGTCATGGTGAGATACCAGTTGGACCGGCACCACCTCCGGAGCCCCGAAGGGGCGCCATGAAATAGCCAGGGGCGTCAGCCCCTGGAAAGGATTTAGCGATAGATGAGAGCCCTGAAGGGGCGGCATTGACAGAAGTTTGGCCAGGAGTCTAATCCGGGTGGGGGCCTCGCTGGTTTCCCGAGCCATTTCTGCGAAACCCCTCCTTTTGGATTCACCCGGAAGCGGTCCTTCCAAGACCTTCAAGGTCCCTTCAGGTCCGTCTCGAACAAGGAAGGACATAGCAATTGGCGAGCCAAACCGGCGAGAAATCGATAAAGCCTCATGTAGCAATGAGTTGCCTGAAAAGGCGGATGACAGCACTGCTGGGAAGTTCGTGAAGGTCCTAGAGGAAAAGTCCTGCTGCGGCTGTGACTTGTGCGCGCTTGGCGCGCGTCCCAGGATCCAGTTCAGGTTTGGAATTTGAGATTTTGGATTTCCGGCCTCCGGCCGGTGATTTGAGATTTGGGATTTGTTTAGGATTTGAGATTTGGAATTTCCGCTGACCACGGTCAGCGGTTGGTCAGCGGTCTTGTCGCATAAAATCAGCCAAGAATGCTACTCTTAACCATTAAACAGCAATTAGATAGACGCAGATTAGACTTTTTTTGCTGATCATGCATCTTGATCATTCGAGAGAGAAAATGAACTTCAGTGACGAGTACCTCTTGGAGCTTGCGCTTCAGGGGGACCGGGCTTGCTTCGGTGAACTGATCGAGCGATGGCAGCGCAAGATCTACGCTTTTATTTGTCGCTATGTAGGGAATAGTACGGATGCCCAGGACCTCACGCAGGACACCTTCACGAAGGCCTACAGAAATTTGGATCGCCTCGCCGATCCGGCTCGATTTCCCTCTTGGCTTTACAAGATTGCCCTGAATGAGTGCCGAATGCGCTT
>CBDUTA010000363.1:0-3646 GCA_965369785.1 uncultured bacterium | reverse complement strand
CCACTGACTTCGGCTCCGGTCTGAAATTGCCACAGAAGGTCTCCATTTCTGGAATCCAGGGCCAAGAAGTTACCGTCTTTTTTCCCCAGAAAAACCAGACCACCGGCGGTCACCACCGACCCGGCGTAACAGTCGGTTTTCCACTCTTTCCGCCACACCAGGCGGTTGGTCCTCATATCCATGGCCGCGACGATCCCGATGTTCTCGGGCTGAAGGGCAGGGGAACCGAACATGCCTCCTCTGAAGCGTTCTCCCGGAGGCGGAACAGTCAAGTCCGTGTGAGCGATAAAATGGCGGATGCGATCCGAGGCACAAACATACAAATAGTGGCTGGAGGGATCGTAAGAACTGGGCGGCCAGTTGGCACCTCCACGGTTGCCAGGTCTCACCAGAACCTCTTCGTCCCAGAAGGGTGTGAAGATCCGGCCCTCGTTGACCAGCTTGCGTCCTGCCAGCTCCTCCGGAATGGACTGAGGAACGAAGGCATCTCCCAGAGGGTAGGGCTGGGTGGGTGAGGTCTTCTGCCGGGGTTCCTGGGGGACGGGCCTTTCTTCAATTCCCAGCAATGGCTCTCCAGTGATCCGATCCAGAATATAGACCCAGCCGGTCTTGCCGGCCTGGGCGGCGGCCTTGCGCATGACTCCATCGATCTCCAGATCAAACAGAACGACGGGATTGGGGGCGTCATAGTCCCACAGGTCGTGGTGAACCTCCTGGAAGTGCCATCGGTACTTTCCCGTTTCAGCCTCCAGGGCCACGATAGCGGTGGCAAACAGGTTGTCTCCGGCCCGGATAGCCCCGTTATAGTCCGGGCCAGGGTTGCCCGTAGAAAAATAAAGCAAGCCCAAAGAGGGGTCCACGGCGGGAGTCTGCCACACCGGAGCCGCGCCCTTTTTCCATATGTCAGAGTCCTGAGGCCAGGTCTCATGGCCGATCTCACCGGGTCCGGGGACGGTATAAAAGCGCCATACCTTCTGTCCGTTTTGGGCATTGTAGGCGGTGATTTGTCCCCGAATGCCGAATTCGCCTCCGGAAATTCCGGTGATCACCATGCCGTTATAGTAGAGGGGGGCGCTGGTGATCGTGTAACCGTCCTGCCAGTTCTCCACCTGAGTGGACCAGAGCGGTTCTCCCGTCCCTTGATCCAGGGCGACCAGACGGCCATCCAGCTGGCCCAGATAAACCTTGCCTTCTCCCAGGGCCACCCCCCGACTGGTCCATACGCAGCAGACCGTGCTGATTTCGGGATCCAGACGAGCTTCATACTTCCAAAGGATGCGTCCCGACTTCACTTCTATGGCAAAGACATCATCGGCGGCGCTGATCACATAGATCACCCCTCGGTAGACCAGAGGCTGAGCTTCTCCCCGGTACTTTCTCTCCGTTGCCGAGTTCAGGTGCACCTCCCAGACGCCCTTCAATCCAGCCACGTTACTCCTGGAAATCTGGGTCAGCGGCGAGTAGCGCTGGTTGAACAAGGTGCCGCCATTGGTGATCCAACCCTCTTCGGGCAAAGCCGTGAGTTGCCGGGCCGAAAAAGCAGGAGCCAGGGGAACCCGGAGTTCTCCTTTCTCCCCATCCCCATCCGCCGACACAGCTTCCGCTGCAGTGGATCTCTGAGGTGCAGAGAATCCGAAGCCGGGGGACGGGAGGCTGAGTCCCGCAAAAACCACCAAGCCCAAACCAAGACCGCAACCCAAGACTCCCAGAACCCTTCCCTTCTTCATCTGTTCCTCCCTTGTATCCTACTCACAAATTGCTGATGAGTTGTGCAGATTATGTACCATTCAGCCTGAGACATCGACAAGGCATTAACCTAAGGGCTTCATGATCTCTTCTGAATTATTTCCTGGACTGTTCACCAAAGTGGAGATCGGATAAGCCTCAAGATCCTCAAACGGATAAGGTTCCAACATTTTCTGTGCCTCTGAGAGGTCTATCTCCTGCAACCATTTTTCCTCATTCTCTTTCTTGATAATGACTGGCATTCGATGGTGCAGAGGTCTCATCAGTGGGTTGGGCTCTGTGGTAATGATTGAAAAAGTCTGGATATTCTCACCGTCAGGAGCTTTCCACACCTCCCAGATACCTGCAAAGGCAAAAGGTTCGTTGTCTTTCATTGAAATTCTGTGAGGGATTTTCCTATCCGAGGTTTTTTTCCACTCATAAAAACCATCCGTTACGACCAAGCATCGCTGCCTCCTGAAAGGAGTTCTAAAGGATGGTTTTTGTAACAGTGTCTCAGCCCTCGCGTTGATCATTTTATTCCCTATTCGCTCCTCCTTGGCCCAGGAAGGAATCAAACCCCACCGGCAGGCTTGGAGGGTGCTCGGATCACTGTTCAAGATGACCGGTAAATTTTGAGTTGGAGTTGCGTTATAGGTTGGCTTTAAGGCTTCAGCACGCCGCAGGTTAAATCTGAGCTTCAATACATCTATGGGGGTGAATATTGAATATCTTCCACACACAGTCAACTCAGCCCTTCAGATTCATCTGGCCCAGCCGGTTTTGACAACAAAGGTTCTTCTCACCCCTATCTCTGACTGCTCTTGTTAGTTCCAGCGGAGCTAGGTCTCCGAAATGTGGGAGGCGCACCTCTCAGGTGCCGAATCCCAGATATAAGGGGAAATAATGGGAACAAGCCATCCTGTGCCCGGTAAATGGGAGCTATTTCAGAATCAGTTTTCGGATTCGGCACCTGAGGTGCCTCCCACATTCCGGACGTGAACCAGGCGTTTGAGTTCTTCCACTCAGTTACACCTGGGTGGAACTGAAGAGCCCTCGCTAACCGGGCCCTTCTCTTGTCCCACCACCACTGTGACTAGCCCTTGCGCAGGGCCGCCAGGACCCTCGCAGGCGTCAAGGGTAAACGCCTTATGCGAACACCGGTGGCGGCAAAAATGGCATTAGCTACCGCCGGAGCTATGGGAGGCAAGGAAGGTTCGCCACCACCACCAATCTTGGCATCGCTCTCCATCATGTGTACTTCCACTTCCGGAGCCTCACTCATGCGCAACAGATGATAGTCGGAGTAATTTGCCGATTTGACTCCGCCGTTGGCAAACTCGACCTTCTCTTGCAGGGCCGCACTCCAGCCCATTGTGATCGCTCCCGACATCTGGGCTTCCAGCGTATCGGGGTTGACTACGGGGCCACAGTCGACAGCGCAAACGATTCGGTGAATCTTAATGACTCCTGTGTCTCTATCTACGGAAATTTCCGCCACTTCACTGACATAGGTTCCGTGGGAGTAGAAGGTGGCAATTCCCCGTCCGTCACCTCGAGTGAGGGGCTTACCCCAACCCGCCTTCTCGGCTACCAGCTGAACCAATCGATGGTGTCTGGAATCATGCTCGAGATGCCGCAAGCGAAACTCCACAGGATCCTGGTTGGCTGCGTGAGCCAGTTCATCCATGAAGCTCTCCACCGTGAAACCGAGGTGGGAGCCCCCCGGAGCACGCCAGGGTCGAGTGGGAATCGGCTTCTCCACAAAGACGCTGTCCGACTTGATATGAGGGACCTGGTACTGCAGGTTTCGTAGTCCACGTCCAGCACCTGGCCCTCGGGAGGACCCGCCTACCACCTTGTGAGTCCAGGAGGTCACCTGCCCCTGCTGGTCCAGGGAGGCTTCGATTCGATGAGCATA
>CBDUTA010000362.1:0-3670 GCA_965369785.1 uncultured bacterium | reverse complement strand
TCAAGTGGTCCCAAGTCTAACTTAGAAGGTAGACTCGTTCGTGGGGGCAGGTCAGCTACTACTGAGAGGCACTATGCTCAGTTTTCCCCAGAGCACTCTGCAAAAAGGATTCTACGGGTGCTCGAAGGAGGGAAGAGAAATGACAGTGGAAACAAAACGGAAACATCGGTTACAATGACCCGTGTTAGCAAACAGGTAACAAAAAGGTAAGTTGCGTTATATCAAATAGTTATCAACTGCGCGCCCGTAGCTCAGCTGGATAGAGTGTTGGTCTACGAAACCAAAGGTCACAGGTTCGAATCCTGTCGGGCGCGCCATTTCTTTTCAATAAGTTACGCAGATACGCCGTTTGTCGAACCAGCTCTGTAAGTGTTTGCCAGCGATTCGTTACAAGTCATTCCTTTTCCGAATGGTTCCTTTCAGACTCGTTGTCGGCGGGTTCGATGGCAAGTACGGCCTTCCAGACGTCTCCGCCCTCTTCAAGGTTTCTCTGAATACCGTCCATCAATCGGAGCATCCGGCTTTTCCCATTGCCTTTTCCGGCCTACGGGCGTTAGCATCTCACCCCTACTAACCAGAGGAGGTGCCATGAAGAAAAAAGCGAAGAGAGAGCTTCTTATCCTTGCTATGCTGTGTGCCCTGAGCATTCCCTCAGCCTGTACGAGTGTCGTCGAGGAAGATCGTTCACCCGAGGCTGTAAGCGCCGGAACCAAAGTAGCGGTTCACGACAGCAACAAGCAGGATGTTGGTTCGATTAGCTGGGGACTGAAGATCACAAACTTCAGTGAACTTTTCCTGGTCTCCGGGTATGGGGCCACGGATGCTGAAGGGAAGGTTCAATTCCTGGGTGATGCCATCGCTCAGACGGACTACATCTTGAGCCGGGTCGAGGCCTTTATCGAAGAAAACGGCTACAGCAAGAATGACATCATTCGCATTGAGGCCACGGTGACCAAAGACGTTCCTCAGGGCCAGCTCGCCGGAATCTTTGGGGTGCTCTCGGCGTTCTTTTCAGACGTGGAAGTCAAACCAACGGGTGGCACGTTCCGTATCATCCACGCCCTGGGCAATCCGGACATGCTGGTCGAGTTGGGTTTCTGGCTTGCCCACTAAATCCCTGAACGCGGAAGCCACTCCGGAAGACTGAGGTTTCCCGAGTGAGTATTGCATGGGTTGGCCGTGCTCGTTGGATCGGCAGTGTCTTTCGTGCCTGGGGATTGAGAGTGTCCTGGTATGCAGTTAAAATAGGTGTTCATAATGGTTCGTAGTTCGAGATTCTGGATGACGATGACGGTGTTCCAAGTCGTTTTCGGATTGGCGATCGTTGCCATCACGCGTCAATACTACATTCAGGACTCCGATAACGGCAGCACCGAGCCCTCGGTCGCAGGGCCGGACCGCATCACGAGAGCCAACCCGGCACAGTTTGGGTTGCCTGGATCCAGTCAGCCGATTGAAGCCGCAGCTCTCATATCAGGTCAGGCTGAAGAGGCGTTCGCCAACAATCAGTACAACAGGGCGGCGGAGTTGTATGAGCAGCTCCTGGCACTCAGCCCGAACGACGTAACTGCCTATAATAATTTGGGCATAACGCTACACTATCTCGGCCGATCAGCTGAGGCGCTTCGCAAGCTCAATGAAGGTCTGGCCGTGGATCCGACCTATCAAAGAATCTGGCTAACGCTGGGGTTCGTGAATAGTCAACTCGGTAACACCGAGCAAGCACGGGCTGCCCTGACATCCGCTGCCCAGATGGGGGCTGACAACGAGGTCGGGCAATCGGCATTAAAAATGCTCGAAAATCTGACTGTGGGCAGACTCCCACTGGTCGATTCGCATTAACGACGTCTGCCAAGGGCTGATCGGGTTGCCAGAAAGAAACACTTTCAAATGGATTGATGCTGTCGTTGTGATTTTTCACCTCCCTCGTGTCACCGATACTCCCCGATTCCGTTACTCAATCACCCCCATCTTTCTTTTTGGTTCAGGCTGCCGAGGAGTGCTGGCCGTATGATCTGGAAAGAGAGCGCAGGATACGGACTTACTTGGAAATGAGAAAGGCAATAGTGAGGTGCCCAGAGAGCAAAGAGGTACAGAATGTGACCGGAATAGGCTGTAAACAACCGGGTCGCCCTTTCTTTGTGGGGCTCGTCGCGGCCCTTGCTCTATTTCTTGGCTTAGTGCAGGGGGCCTGTACTGCTGGCTATTCGATGCTGCCTCAGGATGTGGACATCACGGGCGAGTGGCGCGGAGAAATGGTGGGGAAAATTCTGAATCAAGGCAACACACAGCATAACAATATTGCCTTGAGCCTGGATCAGGTAGGAGAACAAGTCAGCGGCACTTTCATTTTCCTCGATGGTCCGACCCTGGAAGCCCAGTTGAAAGGGGTGGTCTCAGGCCACAAGTTCACTTTCACGGCAGAGACGGTTGTGGGTGAAAGGTGCAGGGTTTATGTGGAGGCATCTCTGATCGTCGCAGAGACGGGTCAGAGCATGAGCGGTGAGAAGAGATTGGAACACTGTGACGGTACTGCCGTGGGTGAAATGTCTGTGGCAAGGCCAGGTAGCGAGTGGATTCCTCCAGAAATTCGGGGAATCCCGGAGCCACCACCTCCGGAACCACCGGGAATTCAAAGGCCACAATAAACCGGGCCCACTGATATTGACCTTCGTGGGGGTAGGTCACTCTTACCGGGGATGAGACCGGTGTCTGTCCAGGATTACGGTCTCTGCAGGTCCATTGTCGACTTGATCCTGATCACGAACCTGTTCCCAACCCGGTCTTTCACCCCGCCGATCAACCGCATAGAATGGAGAATGAATGAAAACCTGTAGCACTTGTGGCAATGAGATACCGGACGACGAGTCGAAATGCAGGTACTGCGACAGCGACCAACAGCCAGAGCGATCGTCACGGAGAAGCGGTGGGGAGGAGATCAAGACCATCAACATTAAGAAAGGGATGCCGTTCGTCGATGAAGCGTTAGACATCTTGTCTCTAGAGCTGGATTTAGCACGATCGCAGGGTGTTCAGCTCCTCCGGGTCATTCACGGATATGGCTCCTCAGGTACTGGAGGCAAGATCAAGCAGGCGGTCATCCAGGAACTGGAATCCCTGTCTCGTGCCGGGAGAGTGCATGCCTATGTTGCAGGGGAACGGTACTCAGAAGACACCCAGCAGGGGCAGGACCTGCTGAGTCATTTCCCAGGTCTTGGGTCTACATTAGTTTCCGATCGTCACAATCCTGGAATCACCTTCGTTCAGCTGTAAACACATCGGTGCTCTGTGCTGGAAAAGGAAATTTCACGCATCGCTGATGTTGAGGGAGGTTCAGCCTAATCGCTTTCCGAGCCGCATGTATCCACACGGCCTGCGGGCCTGGTCACGAAAACTTTCGTATCACTCCGGCCCAGTGTCGGCGTGAATCCTTATAATCCCCTCTGATGCCTCGTCGCCTTATTCGCCACGCGCTGATCCACATCTTCTTATGCCTCTGCTTTCTTTTGCCCGGCGGCCTGTTGTGGAATCGCTTGGAGCCGCACCTGGCTGGGTTGCCTTTTTCGGTTTTCGTCGAAACCTTGATGTTGCCCTTTTTGATCGCCCTGAATGACTTGGCGTGCCTCGTGTCTTGATGGCACCACGATCAATCCATGATGAAGCATCTCGG
>CBDUTA010000361.1:0-3677 GCA_965369785.1 uncultured bacterium | reverse complement strand
GGTAGTCCACACGGTCCATGAGCCTCCGATAAGTCTGGTACACCCCTTTCTTGATTCGGCTCCATCTGCCTGAACCTGTGGCAAACCCCGGGTCGGGCCTGGAAACGATTTCCAGGATCGGGGAAGGATCTCCAGACTGGGTTTGAAACAACAGCAAGTTCATCAACGGATCACCGAAACAAGCAATCGCCATCGGGGTGTCCATGGCTCCCCGGCGCTCAAGGATGGACTCCTTCCTCAGGCTTAGTGTCTCGTTTCATAATCCCGGCTACCTCCTTGATCTCCCCTCGCAAGCCCCATCAGCAAACATCATCGAATTTATGGAGCGAGGCACTTAGATATTGGGAGACCCGCTGGGCCGGATCTCCAGCATTGGCGATGTCGGAAATGACGGCCACGGAATCCGCTCCCGCTGTCCATACCAGTGGAGCCTTTTCTAAAGAGATCCCCCCGATCGCAACCACCGGAAAGCGGCTGTCAGCGATAAGTTCGCCCAGAGCCTCGACTCCAAGCGGAGGATGATTCGTTTCCTTGGTCAAAGTTGAAAAAATGGGTCCCATGGCGATGTAGTCCAGGTCTTGAGCCTGAGCGTCTAGAAACTGTTGGCGATTGTGGGTGGAAAGGCCAATGATGGCCTCCTCTCCCAATAGATCGCGGGCCACCCGCACGGGCAGGTCGTCTTGGCCTAAGTGAACTCCATGGGCTCCGGCAGCCAGGGCAAGATCGACCCGGTCGTTGATCAGAAATTGTGCTCCCAAAGGCTCGCACAAAGACCGAATTTTCAGCAATTGTGGATAGAGAAGAGAATCGGGAAGGGTAGGTTCTCGCACCTGAAGGAAACGGATCCCTCCTTTCAAGTATTGCTCGACCAATTGGGCGTGATCCAAGCCCTTGAGGTTGTTGGAGGCAGTGATGGGATATACTTTTCCCAATTTGAGGCGTCGCATCAGGATCTAAAAAAAGGTCGATACTAGAGTCGATACCAGGATAAAGGTGATGGCCGCCGGGCAGGCATAGCGGACTAAAATGCTCCACAGCGTTGCCAGCCGCAAGGAAGGGTACCCCGTGCGGATTTCTTCCAGAGCCTCGTGAATACCCCACTTCCAACCGGCAAAAATGCACAGGAACAAGGCTCCGACGGCCAGGGCGATCTCCCCGAAGTAGAGAAAGGCCAGATCCATGAATCCCGACAAGAAAGAGACCGAGCCATTGCTCAGCGCACTGGGAACTCCCATCAGGAAAGCGGAGGAACCGATTACGAGAGCCGCCCTTTTTCTTGTCCATCCCCGTTGGTCGATAAAATAGGCCACCACCACCTCAAGGAGGGAAATGGTGGAAGTCAGAGCAGCAATGGCTAGAAGAAAAAAGAAGGTCGTCCCGAACAGTTGTCCCAAGGGTATGGCATTGAAAATGTTGGGAAGGACCAAAAAAATAAGGCCGGGGCCAGCCTCCGGAGACAGGCCGGGAACTGAGAAAAGGGCTGGGAAAATGGCGAATCCGGCAAGAAACGCAATCATCGTATCGGCGAGGCTGATGTATAGGGCACTGGAGACCAGATTGTCGCTCCGGGAAACATAACTTCCATAGGTGATCATGGCTCCCATCCCCAAGCTGAGGGTGAAGAAAGCATGCCCCAGCGCGGACCTGACGACGGCGAAGTCGACTTTGCTGAAGTCCGGCTTGAGATAAAAGCTCAGACCCTCCTGAGCTCCCGGGAGTGTGACGGAGCGGAACACCAAGAGAAGGAGAAGGGCGACCAGAACCGGCATCAGAATCTTGGTGGCTTTTTCGATACCTCCTTCAATTCCGCCACTGACAATCCAAGTGGTCGCCACCATAAAGAGGAGGTGATAGAAAAGGGTTGAGGGCCCGTTGCCGACAAACTTGCTGAAAATGCTGTCAATTGCGGTTGGATCCACTCCGGAAAACTGACCGCTCAAGGTGATCAGGACGTATTTCACCGTCCATCCGGCCACCACACTGTAGGCACTGAGGATCATGAATCCGGTGAAAACTCCCAGAACTCCCACTGCCTTCCACCAGGTGCGGGGTGCAAGAGCCTTAAAGGCACCCACAGGGTCACTACCTGCTTTGCGACCGATGGAAAGTTCCGCCAGCATCACCGGAACACCAATCATCAGAACACAGCCCAGATAGATCACAACGAAGGCAGCTCCGCCGTTTTTTCCGGTCATGGTCGGGAACCTCCAGATATTTCCCAATCCGACGGCGGATCCCGAAGCCGCCAGAATGAATCCCCATTTGGATCTCCAATGGCCTCGGCTGGAAGGATTCTCTCTCATGAATTCAGTCGATTCACGAACGAAGTGTCGAATTGACCTTCGATGAAATCTGGATGATTGATGATTTTCTTGTGCAGAGGGATCAGGGTTTGAATCCCCTCGATGACGAATAGATCCAGCGCCCGATTCAAGCGGGCCAGAGCTTCTTGTCGGTCACTACCCTGGGCAATCAGCTTGGCGATCAAGGAATCGTAGTGGGGGGAAACCAGATACTCGGTGAAGGCAGCAGAATCCACTCGTATGCCGGGACCTCCGGGCGGATGGTAGGCTGTAATACGACCGGGAGAAGGAGTGAACTGCTCCGGAGACTCCGCATTGATTCGGCACTCGATACTATGTCCACGAAAAGTGATGTCCTGCTGAGCAAAGCGTAGTTTCTCTCCGGCTGCCGCTCGAATCTGTTCCTTGACGATGTCCAGTCCGGTCACCATCTCTGTGACGGGATGTTCCACCTGAATTCGAGTGTTCATTTCCAGAAAGTAGGAGCTGCCGTCCGGGGTGAACAGGAATTCTACGGTTCCCACATTTTCGTAACCGACGGCTTGCATGGCCTGAACGACCTTCTGTCCCAGTTCCTGTCGGAGTTCCTCAGAAATAAAGGGGCTTGGAGATTCCTCGATCAACTTCTGATGGCGGCGTTGAATTGTGCACTCCCGTTCTCCCAGATGAACAACGTTACCGTGCTGGTCTGCCAAAATCTGAAATTCGATATGGCGGGAGCTCTCCAGGTAGCGTTCGGCATAAATATCTGAGCTGCCGAAGGCGTTCTCAGCTTCTGATTGAGCGGTGGACAGAGCATCCGAGAGTTGTTCGGGCTCGGTCACGACTCGCATTCCTCTTCCTCCACCGCCTGCAGCCGCTTTGAGGATCAACGGATAGCCCACCTCTTCAGCAATTTGCTCCAGTTTTCCATCGGCTTCCTCGATGATGCTGGTGCCGGGAACAATGGTGAGCCCGAGTTCACTCATCTTTTTTCTGGCCCGAGCTTTATCTCCCATGAGTTCCATCACTCCGGCAGAAGGGCCAATAAACTTGATGCCGCAGGTTTCACAGACTTCGGCGAAATGAGAGCTCTCGGCGAGGTAGCCATAGCCGGGATGGATCGCATCTACATCAGCGACTTCAGCAGCGCTAATGATACTGGGGATGTTGAGGTAGCTTTCCTGACTCCTGGCGGGACCAATGCAAAGGGCTTCGTCAGCAAAGCGGACGTGAAGAGAGTGGCGATCTTCTTCAGAGTAAACTGCAACCGTGGGTATCTGCAGTTCCTTGCAGGCATAAATGATACGCAGCGCGATCTCACCACGATTCGCAACGAGGATTTTTCCGAACATCGGGTCAGCTGTTTACCTGAATTTCGAATAAAGGTTGGCC
>CBDUTA010000360.1:0-3685 GCA_965369785.1 uncultured bacterium | reverse complement strand
TCTGATGATCCTTGGCCGCCGCCGTGGCGTTGTAAAGTCCAGGCGTAAAAAAGGTGAGATCGATGCCGTCGGAACTGCTCAAATAAGCTCCCCCGGAGCTGCAGTTCTCTCAGAAGGCGACCCAGACGGGATCCCCCTCCAGGACATCATTCATCATGTGATAGTTGTCGGCAATCCACCAGGGATAACAGCGGCTGATGCCCTTGTGGGTGAGCCAGATCACGGGGTCGGTGGGCCGCACATAATCGGCCTGGGAGACCGACACGATGTCGATTCGCTCAGGTGGAGGAAAGGCATCTGCGGGTAGCTCGAAGGGTTTATCCGGCGTGAATCGATCCACAAAAGCCCAGTCTTTGGCCATCTTCCACTATCCTCTCTTGAAATGACGGTCCACGATGCGTGAAGCGGCAAACAGGGCCACTGTGGCTACCGTTCCCGCATAGCCCTGGCTGGCGGCTCGCGGCACCACGCTCCCGTCACAAATGAACAGCCCCTCAATATCGTGGGATTCGAAGTAGGGATTCACTACCGAGTTTTTCCGATCCGTTCCCACTATGCACGATCCGACAAAGGTATTGAGGTGGCGGATTCGAATGGGTTGATCCATTCCTATGACTTCTCGCGCTCCCATCTTTTTAAGCAATTCATAGGTCAACTCTCGTCCCTGCTCCAAGGCCTTGAGGATGCTGGGGTCGTGGGCCTGATAGAGCTGCTCTCCCCACTCGTTGATCCAGCCATGAACATCACGGGGGCGCACCAGGTGAAGACTGGAAAGACTTCGACTGAGGTGTCTGCTCCGAGCCCGGGTCATCACCGAAGCGTTCCCGACGTCGCCCATGTAGGTCTTGTGTGCCTGCCCGAACTCTGGAGCTGCAGGGTCCAGCGCTGCCTGCTGGGGGCGGGGAAGAGTATTGGCTTTAATGGCAATCTCGACACGTTCATAACGCTTGTCCGGATGGAGATCGTGATAAATCTGGTAAGCGGCTTCGTGATGAAATTGTCCGTCGCTGAGCGGTTCGTCGAAGATCCCCACCGGCCCGGTGAGCTGGGGACGATTGTCGGTGTTTCGCCCTACGTTTCGGTTTTCCACTATGGGGTCGCCATCGGTAAGTTCTCGCGGTCCATAGCCGGAGCGATACAGTAAGGCAGGATTTCCATAGTCTCCGCAGGAGACAATGATCCGCTCGGTTTCCAATCGCTGCCGCACTCCACCCTGGGTATACTCCACTGCCACCACTCGGGCCTGGGCTCCTCGCTTTTCAATAACGACTCTCTCCACGGGTGCATCCGGAATCATTTCCACGCCCCGCTCTTCGGCGATCGGCAAATAGGCGACAAAGCTGCCCATCCGGGCGTCGTATTTGCAATGGTTGATGCCATCGCAATAGCCCGACAGAAGGCAGTTCCTTTTGGCGATGGTGACATCATAGGTGGGGTAGCCCATTCTAGGGGCAGTGTCGCCAACCAGGTGATCCAGACGGGTCAACAGAGCCTCCGGACGGGTGTGGATATTAAAGTCGCGATCGATCTGATCGGCGAAAGGTTTCAGGTTTTGGTAACTCCAGTCTGCCCCCGTTTCCTCCACCCACACCCTGTAATCCACTTCATGGGGCACGTGGGTGAGGGCCGTGTAGTGAAGAGTTCCTCCCCCGAATATGGCGGGCGTTCTCTGCAGGAAAACCTCCTGGCCCTGTTGAACAGGAACCTTGCGCTTCTTTCCCGGGGGAAGCCCTGTCATTTGGGAATATCGTCCCGCAAAGTCCTGGGAAACGTTGGTGAACATCTGTCGCCTGATGGGATGACCGTATCCGGGGTTGGATTCTCCTTTGAGGTAGGCACCTCGGTCCAGCAGAGCAATTTTCAGAGGTTCCCCCGTGGCCGGGTGAACTCCTTTTTCGGCAATTTTACCGGCTAAGGTACAACCAGCCTGTCCGGCTCCCAAAATGGCAAGATCGTAAGGTTTTTCAGCCATAGCTCATTCCTTCCCTGTCATTTTCTTGGTTACCTGAGCCCGCTGCCTTCTCCCTACACATCCGGGGCAGATCCCCGGGCTTTCTAGCCCAGATTATGCATAGTCCGGGCTCAACGCTCAATCCAAATAGGAATTCCTTACAGGAGGTCGAAAATAATCCACCTTTTGCATCGGATCCTGATCGGAGTTGATGTAAACAAACTTCCCATCGGTCATCGTCATCAAAATGGGAATGTCCTTGATCTCCATGGGATCGATAGAGAGAATATCCCGTCCTAAAACCACCAGGTCGGCATATTTTCCCGCTTCGATCGACCCTTTGACGTCACTTTCAAAGAAAGTCCAGGCCGAGGTGAGAGTCACGGCCCGGATGGCCTCCTTCAGCGTCAGCCTCTCTTCCGGTTGAAAGACCTTACCTGATTTGCGCACTCGATTGACGGCCTCCCAAACGCTGAACAGAGGACCCAGCGGAGACTGATCACTGCTGAGAATCACAGGAATGCCCGCATCCCGATAAGTCCCCACAGGATGGGGACCCAGGTCAGGCCGTTGAGGATTCCGGGGGTAAGTCTCTTCCGTGTCATCGGACAGGTGATAGATGGGGCCGGCCTGCAAGTCGGCAATAATGCCCAGCCGTTTCATGGTCTCCAGGTTCTCAAGCGTGGGCTTGTTGATGTGGGTAAAGACGTGCCGGGCGTCCTCTCGAGGATAGAGTCGAAAGGCCTCCTCCAGCGCCTGGGCGGCATAGTCGAAGGCCTCCGGGGCTCGGATGTGGACGTACAATTGCCATCCCCTTTTGTGTCCTTCAATGAGCACCCTTTTCGCTTTTTCAGCCGGGACAACGTAAAGTTTGTCCCCGCCTCCCTTGTCCAGGCTGAGTTTGAAGGTGCCCACTCGCAGGAAATCACTTCTAAAAGGAGGTGCGAAAAGAAGACTGTCGATCAGTTCGAGGCAGTCCTGGGTGGAAAGCGCGCGCACGGGAATCCGAACCATCAGATTGATGCGTGCGGGCAGACCTTCTTCACTGTGGGCAAGCGCTTGATAGGCGTGTTGGGTGGGCTGATTCTCCATGCTGGTCAGGGGATCGGACAGGCTGGTGATTCCATTGGGAAGAATATCCCTCTGCAGAGCGCTACGGATGTTTTCCTCCAATTGGTCTGCGGGCCAGACATTTAACCCTTCACCCTCCCGCAGCATGTGAAAGGCGCTAAAGCCGGTAGCTACTCCTGTAGGCTCTCCCGTTCTGGGATCGATATCGAACTCTCCGAAAAGGCCCTCTTTGTAGGGTTGGCGGACATTTCGATCGATGTTGGCGGCGGCCAGGGCCAGACTGTTGCCGACGTTGGCCTGATCTCCGGCGAAGGCAAGAACGACCGGGTTTTCCGGTGAGACAGGGTCTAAATCGTAACGGGTAGGCCAGCGTTTTTCCTGGATTTGCTGGATCCCGGGTCCGCGAGGAATCCAGACCACCTCTCCTGCAGGCGTGGCTGCCACCTTCCGGGCGACCACCTCCACAATTTCGGCAATGGATTGGGCTTGAGCGAATTTCAGGATGAGTGGATCAGGAGGTTCACCGACCCGATGGGCCAGGTGCACGTGGGAATCGTTAAATCCAGGTAAGACAGTCCGTCCTTTTAAATCCACCTTTTCGGTTTGGGCTCCGGCCAGGGCCAGAATTTCGCTGTCCGACCCCACGGCAACAAAGCGCCCATT
>CBDUTA010000359.1:0-3697 GCA_965369785.1 uncultured bacterium | reverse complement strand
CAACGATCTCGGGTACAGCGGGTCTTCCAGAGCGAGGCCGCCAAGAACAAGGTCGAGCTTCAGGAATTGGACTCCGGGGCAATTCAATGCTCGGAGTCTTCTGACGGGAAGTATGCTTTACGCTTCCACGAGATTGAGGTTCAGCTTCCCCTTTACGGTCAACACCAGGTTGAAAATGCAGCTCTAGCCATACAGGCTGCCGAGATCCTGGGCCGATCCGGCTTTTCGGTGTCTACCTCCTGTATGCGAAAAGGGATTGAAGAAACGTTTTGGATGGGAAGAATCCAGGTCTTCGGAACAGATCCCAAAGTTGTTCTGGACGGAGCCCATAATTTAGATGCCGCAAAGGCCCTGGTGAATTTTCTGGATCGCCATACTCAAGCTCCCCGCGCGCTTCTGTTTGCCATGATGAGCGACAAAGACATCGCCTCAATCCTGGAGATTCTGGGAGCTTCCTTCGAGCGGATCTATCTCACCCGCGTCAACTCCCGGCGGGCCGCCAGCATTGAGGAGCTCAAGAAATTGTGGCCATCAGGCATTGCGGTGGCGGAGCCCTTTGCTGCTTACCATCAAGCCCTGGCTTCCCCCGTTGAAACCGTGGTGGCAGCCGGGTCCTTCTATCTTGTTGGGGAGATTCTTAGGAACCTGTCAAGGCAAGCCGGCAGCTAGTCCGGACTAGCTGCTAATCGATTTCGAACAGGAGATCTCCTGTGTTCACCGTCTCTCCTTCACGGATTTTGCACCGGGTCACGGTTCCGGATTTGGGAGACTTGAGCTCATTTTGCATCTTCATGGCTTCAATAATTGCCAGACCCTGTCCCACCTCGACCTCTTCACCCTCATTGACCAGAATGGCGATGACTTTTCCTGTCATCTGAGCCGTCAGGGATGCAGCCTGCTGTGTTTCAGTGGGAACTGAGTCCCTGAGTCGTTTCTTTCGCGGTCGGCCGATCTGGACAGTGAAGGTGCGATTCTTCCAGTCAATCAGCACCTCTTCTCTTTTCCTGGAAATCAGGACGTCTTCGATTTGCCCGTCAATTTCCAACGTCCAGCGGTCGTGAACATGGCTGACGACGCGAACCGGCACGACCTGTTCTCCATCCGGTTTTTGGATCTTGATTTCAAAATGGGATCCCGGGTCGGAACTCTCTTTCCTTTCGAGTTCGATGGGATAAGTCCGATTGTTGTAACTTGCCTGGAGCTTCACTTTTCTGGAGGCTTTGGTTGATAGCGAACGACCAGATCTTCAAGATTGTCGTGCCAATGGATTTTCTGCACTTCAGCTCTTCGCTTTTCTTCCTGTTCCCAGGTCAGCGGACCTCGATAGCCGGCGATGTCCCAGCCGGTGACCAGGTCAGGGGTATTAGGGTTGGTAATCTGATGAAGCTCTCCTGGCTTGGGAATGGGAATTCCTTTGCTATCCCGGGCGATTTTGCCTTCTGGAAAGTTGGAATAGAAAACCCGGAACGCGGATATTCGCACCAGCCTGTAGAGGCGGCGGACCTTCTGGTGAAGGGTCCGATCCCTGAACTCGTCTCCGCTGATGATCTTCCTCAAAAACCGGGTGCGGTCATCCTCACTCAACTCAGTAAAGGTTCGACCCTCGAAAAAACGGGCACTGGCCTGGTTGAAGTCGACGAACAATTCGTCTTTGAGGGCCGTTAGGCTTTTGTTGACTTCTTCAGTAATTCCGTAGAGTTGGAAGCTCTTGAACCCGGGTTTTCCCGCCTCGGAAGGAATCAGAGTGTTTCCCAGGGCGGCCAGTATCTGCAACCGATCAGCCGTGTCCCTCACCTGTGCGGGTGGTGCGGTGGAGACCCAGACAGCGGACCCCAGTGCGGTCTTCTTGAGGAAATGGCGTCTGTTCGTTCCTTTGTTCTTCTTGGACATAGGTTCCTCTTAGTCGGTGACGCTTCCGTAAGCTTCGCTGTCGCGTGAACCCGGATCGCCGGGGAGTAACTCATCCGCTTCCTCCGCTGAAGGCTCCAATTTGGACAAAGAGGTGGCCAGAGCAGGTGTGACGATCATGGCTTCGACCGATTTCTTTAAAAACCGACGTCTGTTGTTGGGTTGCTGTTTCTTTTTCATGGCGGTGAATCCTCACAGGACTAGAGGTGCTGCACCTCGGCTAAAGTGATTGGCTACCATTCGCCGCCAACCATAACAGGCCACGGACACAGTGGGCATGTGGCTGGCCGTATGATTCGCACTGGGAATGGCAGCCGCGCTGCAGATCATCAAATTTTTGACGTCGTGGGAATCGAAATCTGAGGTGACGACGGAGTTCTCCCTACGGCTGCCCGCCCGGCAGGTCCCGACCTCATGAAGCACATTGAAGGATTGAGGAAGCGCATCATCCACTGTGATGGGGCGAGGGCTGAGTTTGCTCACGATATCGCGAGCGATCGACCAGGCTTTGTGAATTTGATTGAGGATGGCTGGATCATTGCGCGGGTATAAGTGTTCACCCCGCAACCCCACTCGACCCTTGTTCCAAATCGGTGCTCTGAGGTTCACTGCCATGATACCCACCCTCTTCCCCGCAGTTTCCATGTAGGTTCGGTGTTCCCAGCCGAAATCAGGGGCAACCGGGTAAAGAGCAAGGAGATCCGGATACCGGTTCCCGTAGCTGATTCGGGAGATTCCCCGCAGGGTGAGTTTGTTGCGATCGCCGTCCTCATGAACCAGGAGTTCTGAGCCGCTGCCCTCATCAACATGGATATCTTCCCCAAAGAGGGCAATGAGATCCAAAGAGGAACCCAGCAAGTCCCCGTCCAGATGTCGGCCTACATTGGAATTTTCGACGAGCAGCCTTTGGCCCAACAAATCCTTTGGACCGTAACCGGAACGGTAAAGGAGTAGCGGGGTTCCGGAAGTTCCGCAAGAAACGACCACACGGGGAGCACGAGCCTCTTTGCGCGTGCCCTCATGGGTGTAGGCAATCCCTCGGGCCATAAAGGAAGCCCCTTCCTTCTCGATGAGGATGTGGTCGACTTCTGCATCGGGGATCACCTGGAGTCCGTTTTCCTCGCCGATCAGTTTCAAATAGTTCAGTCCAGTGATCTTTGAATCATACTTGCAGTAATGGGCTCTTCCACAGTAGCCGCAGAGAATGCAGTTGATTCTGGATACGCCCCGCAGTCCTTTCTCCCGAGGGGCAGAGGGTAGATTGACCTCATGCCCCAGGGCTCTGGCGGCATCGGCAAACATTTGTCCTCCCTTGTTGAGCCTTCTTGGCCTGGGTTTCCCCGTATAGGTGCTGACGGGATGAACGTGATACATTTTGATGGCTTCATCGATGGCCTCTTTGAAAACCGCTTCATCCTGATTCCACTGGACCCCTGTGGCTCTTTGCCAGTTTGCAAAATCCTTGGGAATGGGAAGGAAGGCATTGGAACCCCAGTGGAGGGAACACCCCCCCACGGCCTTAACGTTGAAACCATCATAGTGCCAATGGGGGGGATCCGTTTCGTCATTCTTGATGTTCGTGATCATTTGGCGCCGCAGCGGATCTCCCGTTCCGGGCCTGAGAGGTCCTCCCTTAAGGTAATAAGGTCCCCCCTCAAACAATCCGACCTTCAAGCGATCTCCGCTGCTTGGATTGACTCCATTTTCGGCGATCCGTGAAGCCAGAATGGTTCCCGCTGTGCCTGCCCCCACGACGATGACGTCAAAAACCTCTTGATTTTGCATGATG
>CBDUTA010000358.1:0-3736 GCA_965369785.1 uncultured bacterium | reverse complement strand
ATAAAGGGCACGGACGGGAAGAATGTCGGATTCGGGCTTTACCTGGACGATGACCGCAAGGTGCCGCCAGAACAAAGAATCGTGAAGGTCCGCTACAGTCAAGCGGTCGAGAAGTCCCCGGACCTCTTTCTCGGATAGAGCCAGCATCGTGTCGACTCATAACATAAAGGGATAGAGGAGTGGAAGTTGTGGAGGAGGCCCGATAATTGTATATGACCAGGAATGCATGGTATTTTTCAATGAGGCGAGAGATTTTGATGAGTTCGGAAAGGAGAAAAACAGATGGCCCGTATTAGCTATGTCGATCCAAGATCCATCACAGATCCGGAGATTCGCCAGTGGCTTGAAGAGTCCATCCGAAAGGGAAGGCCCGGTCCGGAAAACCAGGCGATCCGTGCCCATCAGCCGGATGTCGTGCGGTCTTTTACGATGACTCGGCAATGGCTGTTTCACAACGGCGTGGTCGAACACGATCTTAAAGAACTTGTCCGTGTTCGAATCGCGACCAGCCTGGAGTGTATGTACTGATCGCATCAAGGAACTGCACGGTCCGTGCAGACATCAGGGAGCAGGTTGGCGGAGCTGGACCACTTTGAAGAGTCGGATAAATTTACCCACCGTGAAAAGCTGGCGTTGCGCTACACGGATGCTATTGTGTGGAATCCTGCTAGCGCCGATGACGAGATGTGGAAACAGTTACATGAAGAGTTTACCGAGCCCGAGCTGGTAGAGTTGGGATACTGGATCGGGTTCACCGCGGGTGGCCAGCGCTGGCTTCTTACTCTAGCAACCAGGCAGGGTGAGCTTGCGGCTGCCCTCGATCAAAATCTGGCAGCGCAGAATCAGAGCACCTGAACCACAGTCTCGGAAGACCCGCGGCGCTCTCCCCAAAGCCCCAGGGAAGCTGGGGATCTGCCGGGGCCCTCATCAAGGGGGGGCTGTCGGCAAAATCCATCGTAGTCTCTATCCTTTCGTAATAGGTTAGCTTCTAGAACAGTCGGTCCCTTAGCCGTGACGGCATGATGTCCTTTTTCCGTTAGTCTGAGCAGTTTCACCTCCCAATTTATTTCCTCACTAGATTATAAGCTCCCAAGCCTTGCGTCAGTCGTTTGGATCTTGTATAAGGATGGTGTGGAACGCATCCAAACCATTCGCGGGCGTCGTATCGGGGTCGCAGAGATATCGGAGATCCAGCACTTCGTCGAGGAGAACTCGCAGCGCAACCGCTCCTGGCTTTCACGGGAGCTGTGCTGCAGGTGGGGGTGGAGACAGGCCAATGGGGGGCTGAAAGAGGTCGCCTGCCGGGAGCTGCTTTTGCGACTGGAGCGGCAGGGATATCTTCGACTGCCGCCACGCCAGAGAGAAGGGAGTAACGATAAGAGGCAGGGGAGTTGGGTGAGTTACACGGGAAAATCGGGAGTATTTTTGCCCCGGGGCTTTTCTCAGAATCCTTTAGAGGGGCAGTTGGGTCATTACGGAGAAGCCCAGTTTGAACTGATGCAAAGCCGTGCGGAGCGCAAATTCTGGAACATTGTGATCGAGCGCTATCACTATCTGGGATACCGTCCTACGAGCGGGCCTTCTTTGAAGTATTTAATCTACTTAAAGGGGCGAGTGGTAGGATGTTTGGGGTGGGGCGCAGCGGTGTGGAAACTTACTTTGCGCGATGCCTACATTGGATGGGACCCCTCTTCGATGGAACGGCATTTAAACAGTGTGGTCAATAACGTGCGGTTTTTGATTCTGCCCTGGGTGAAAGTTCGTTATCTGGCCTCTCACGTCTTGGCAATGGGGGCTCGTCAGGTACGAACAGACTGGCAGCGTCTGTATGGCACACCGGCCTATCTTCTGGAAACTTTTGTAGACACCAGTCGTTTTCTGGGCACTTGCTACCGAGCAGCCAACTGGGTCTATTTGGGACGCACGCGGGGGATGAGTAAGCGGGGGCTCAGCTTTTATGTTCACGGTCAGCCCAAGGACGTCTATGTCTACCCCTTGGTTAACGATTTCCGGGAGAGATTAAGTGATGGGTGATCCTTTTTGCCCCAACTGTCAGGAGCTCTCTCGGCAATTGGCCGCGAGAGACAAGCGCATTGAGGAGCTAGAAGGGCTCCAGGCACTTTTAGAGTATGACGTAAAGGAGAGGCGGCAAAAAGAGTTTGGTAAAGGTAAGAAGAAACGGAAGCAAGAGGATAAGCCGCTCCCAAAAAAGCGCGGCGCTCCTTTAGGACATCCGGGGTGGTTTCGCAAAAAGCCCGAGAGGATCAACGTGACCGAAGAGGTGATTTTGGATCACTGCCCTCAATGCGGCGGCCGAGATTTGACCGAGTGCCAGGAAATTGAGGAGCATATTCAGGAAGACATTGTGCTGCCCAAACTCAAAGTCACCCGCTATAGACGGCATCATTACTACTGCAAGGGCTGTAAGGAAGTGGTCAGCGGCACAGGCAAGGAAGAAATCCCCCACAGTTATATTGGGCCACAGGCCAAGGCCGTAGCTGCTTTCTTAAAATATCGCATCAAAGTCTCCCAGCGCGATATCCAGGCGATCTTCGAACAGCTATGCGGGTTAAGGATTGTTCCTTCCTCGATCCCGGGGTTTCATAACCAGCTGCGCAAAAGATCTCTCAGTTTGTATGAGGGGCTAAAAGAAAAGATCAAAAAAGCCCCCTGGATCCACGCCGATGAGACCGGCTCCCGCCTCGACGGTAAGAACCATTGGGACTGGGTCTTTGCCACGGTTCATATCTGTCTGCATGTGATCCGTAAAAGCCGTGGACAGAAGGTGGTGGAGGAGATATTGGGCAAGCACTATGGAGGCGTTCTGATCTCTGACTTCCTCAGCGCTTATAACCGGCTAGAGGCCAAAGCGAAGCAGAGGTGTTTGGTCCATCTTCTGCGGGACTTAAAAAAAGCTCTGGGGCAATCCTCAGTGGACGACCCTGTCCATGCCTACTGTCAGGAGCTCAAGGCGCTGCTCCAACGGGCGATAAAGCTTCAGGAACAATACACGGAGGGCAACATTGCGGAGCAAGACTTTGTTGAGCAAAGAGACCGATTGGTCGAGACTCTCAATGACTTCCAGTTCCCCGATCCCCAGAAAGGGATATTAAGGCGCCTGCGTAAACGTCTGGCCCGGCACAAAGATGAACTCTTTACCTTCCTGTTTTACCCAGGGCTTCCCTACCACAACAATCATGCCGAACGATTGATTCGCCCAAGCGTCCTTCTGCGCAAGATCACCTTTGGCAACAGGTCTGAGCAGGGGGCCTTAAATCACAGTGTGTTGATGTCCGTCCTTCAGACGGCTCAGCTCAATGGCAAAAAAGCCATCCCGCTGCTCAGAGAGATCATGCTCTCTCGTGAAGAACCTCCGCTCTCCATGTGCTTGGGGCCTTAAGGCCCATCGGAGCCCCTTTGTACTGCTCAAAGAGTGTTCAGGGAACCCTGCCTGGAAGGCCGGATCCGTCGATCTGCGGGTAAGGTCGCCGAGGCATACTTCTCGAAGCTAATATATTACAGATTTTTGCAGAAGATTGGGTAAAGAGTTGAGCAAGTCTTTTCAGGGGTATTTCTGGTTTTGGCTTCTTCGGGTTGGTTCTAATGGAGATGGTATATATCCATCTCCATTAGGTACACTAGCATCGGTTGAGGTATTCTAGCAATACCCGTAAAAAATTTGAGGGTATTGCTAATTAGACTCAAGTATGGTCTTGATAAACATGAGCAATACCCT
>CBDUTA010000357.1:0-3755 GCA_965369785.1 uncultured bacterium | reverse complement strand
CGGGACTGCCCTTATAGATGCCCACTGTCAGGTCGCGGGGGCGGGTGGGAAAGCCCTCCGAGTCTTCCTGCTCTTCCTGACCGTCTCCTTTGCCTGTATCCCCGTGGCAACCGGCACAGATTTCAAGGAAGAGCTCGTGTGCACGGGTCCGGGCTTCCGGCGTGTAAGCGGGTTCGGGGGGAATCTTGATGTGTCCGGTAGGTAGGTCGCTTTCACTTTCGGGTTGATGATCGGGTCCTATGTCGAAAGGGAATCTGGAGAAAGACTTGATGTAGTGAGCGAGACCCCAACGAGTTTCCTCCGGGAGATGTGCCCAGGAGGGCATGGCTGAGCCGGGCATGCCCCGGGATATCGTGCGAAACAGGTCTTCGTCGGTCGGAATATTGTCCCAGGTTGAGACCAGTCGGTAGCGAGCATCCACGAAGTTTCGGGGCTTGGGATACAATAAATAGGCGGCTTCACCTTGGCCGTCGCCCTGCTCGCCATGGCAAGGTAGACACTTCTTCTCGTAGGTTTGCTGTCCCAGTTCCAGAAGCTCCGGTGAGGAAGGCAGCTGAACTGTTGGACTCAGGTTTCCAGTGCTCTCCTCCACAGGAGCTGACGGTGAACAAGCCGTTGCCAACAGCACCAAAAAGCCCAGCCCCATGACTCCTCGGATGACTTGTTCTGTGAACCAGATCATGATGAGTATCCCCCTTGTCTTCTCGGCAAGATGATAAAAACTTAATGTAAAGTGAATGATTAATTATCTATTGATAACTAGCTGATATCGCTTAGAAAATTGTCCTTTTGATTTAGGGAGCCCAGCTTCAGGTGCAGTTCCTTGCTGAGTTCTTTCGCATTTCTGCTCTGCAGCATCTCAATGATCGTTTCTTTTCTTTGCTTCCATTGGGAGTGCACCGGGCAGGGGTTCTCATCACCGCATTCGCTGAATCCCAAAAGACAGCCGTCCAAAGAGGCGCATCCATCAACGGCTTCAAGAATGTCGTAGAGGAAAATATTCTCTGCTGAGCGGCCTAGAAGAAATCCGCCGCTCTTTCCCTTTCGGGAAAGAACCAGGTTGCTGCGCGAGAGCAATTGGAGAACCTTTCCCAGAAAATGAGGGGGGATATTCAGGGCAGTGGAAATATCTCGTTGAAGGATCGGCCTCTCTGGAGGCTGAGAAGCGAGGTAGAGAATTGCTTGAAATGCATATTCGCACCCTCTGCTAAAAATAGCGGACATGATGGCGACCTATGAACATCCTGAGATATGGAGATTCAGATAATCAGACCCGGTAGTCCTGCTAAGCAATTTTGTTACCACACCTGGAATGCCCGTAAACCGAACCCGCAAACCCTACGACATCAATCAATTAAGACTTCAGCCGAACGATAGCCGGCTTCTTCCGACTGGGTGAATACGCCCTTAGTGGGCTGTATCCCCCAGGGGATGGGCCATTTCGCCAAACAGGGTTTGGCCGGGAGTCAGGGTGAAGCCTGCGGCTTCAGAGACAGTCTCAAAACTTCATTGATTTTGATTGAGGCTTTTGGGCGCACTGACGTGCGCCCAAAAGCCTTTGTTTATCTACGGATTATAGGGCGCACGTCAGTGCGCCCCTACGCAAGAAACCTGGATCAGCCGACTTGCTTGAGTTGAGCAGGTGTGTTGACATCCTGCCAGGCCGTTACCAGAGAGGAGGGAGGCGAGGCCGTCATGACTTTGGGATGAGTAGCCAAACGAGAAAGAGAAAACTCGCGTTCGGAGGCTAGATTTTCCAGAGGAAGACGAGAACGGAAATCGTAGTGAGCCAAAAGAGGTTCGATTCCATCCTCAGGTCCCTTGAGCTGGGGAAGGGTCGCCCAAACTCCCGGAGAACGGGTAGAGAGCAGCCATTCTAAAGCAGGTAAGGAGAGAAGCGGCAGGTCGCAGGCAGTCACTAGCCAGGAGGCATGTGGGGCCCATCGCAAAGCGGCCAAAATCCCAGCCATGGGGCCACGGACATTCGGAACATCCACCAGACGATCACAGTCTCTCACGCTTTCCGGTAGCGTACCCGTTCCTGCGATAATAACCCTGGAGGTCACTTGACCCAGTAATGCCACCGTTTGTTCAATCCAGGTTCTTCCATTTATTTGGATCATGTGTTTGGGACGACCCATGCGGCTGCTTTGACCACCAATCAGGACACATCCCAGAACGGGCGTCTTGAGCCATTGTTGGGCGAGCCAGCCATCCAGAATCGAAAGGAGGGACTCGAGACGGCCTGAGCCCGGGGGCAGGGTCGCAACAATCTCTTCGATCTCGTTGGGAGCGGGGTTTTGAGCCGAATCGACCAGCCACACCTTAGGGAGCGGCAGGTTCTTGTGGCCTTCCACCAGCACCAGATCGTACTTCAGCGGGAGTGAACTGAGAACCGCCGCCAGGCTGGAGTGAGCCACCTCTCGCGACCTCACTAATCCTTCCTCTGACCCTTTGAGAAAAACATCGGCTCCGGAACGGAAGAGTCGATCACTGTCCTTTCCAGGATGATCTACCTGGATCTCGTGGTCGGTGTGTTTGATCACTGCCACTTTGAGCCCTTTGTTGCAAAGGTGTGGAATCACACTCTCGATGAGGCTCGTTTTCCCGGAACCACTCCACCCGCATATTCCGAAAGCGGGAAAATCGGTAAGCCTCGTCTCCACGTTCTGGTCTAAGGGCTCAATTGGATTTGTCATCGGTCAAGAATCCCTTCAAAAAGTATATTGAACCATTATATATCCAAAATGGATACCCTCGGAGGGTCCCGATTCTTCGATAAAGGGCCCGGGGAAAAAATGACTGTAGCCGAGGGTAAAGGCAGTGTGCCGATTCATTCGATATTGAACAGTCCAATCCATTTCCGAGCCCACTCGACTGGACAAAAGGGGATCGGCACCTCGGACAATCCCACCGCCTGCGTTGTAAAACGCATCGTTTACGTCGGCTCTCCACAAGAAGTGCCAATCGAATCGAATAGTGAACGGATTCCTGGGTGTAAAGGACAGCCCTGGACTCAAGTCGATAATGTTTTGACGACCCACCACATCGATGAAACCGAGATACGCGTGACCTAAAGGAAAGAGCTGATTGAAGGTGTTAACTGTTGCATCAAGGGGATCCTCATCGCCACTTGCATAGTCAAAACCAAAGGTCAGACGAGGAGTTCCAGGGAGATCAGATAGTGTATAACCTAATTGGCTGGCGAACATGAAGGCTCGGATGTCGCGGGTCTCGTGATCGCCAAACTGATAGGCGCTTTCCAGATCGAAGTCCAGAGGAGTGTCACTGATAGGGCCACCCAGATGAGCACCCAGGGTGTGGCGCAGTTCCTGGCCAGAGACCCCTCCCCACACACTTTGATTGCGATCCAGCCCAAGCCAGTACAGATCCACTGTCAGTTTTGCAGGCAATTTCCCAGTGGCGTACAAACCGAAGAAATCGGTACCGGAATCGTTTTGATTGAAAGAATACTTTTGTACTCTTACGAAGCGCGTCCAGAAGCCGTCCACACGCCAACGACCCTGCTTGAAAATGCCCCGAAAGCCATCGAACATTCGAGGACGAGTGTTGGACCAGTTCAGTGGGCTGACCAGACGCTGTTTTCCAAATTGCAGTTCCTGACGACCAGCTCGAAGGGTAAGGCTTCCCTCCTGGAAGGGTACTTTCAGGTCTAAAAAGGCGTTCTGCAGAGCTATTGTGTCAACGTCCAGGGTACGTAACCCGCCAGGCAAGTCTCGACCTGTCGCCAAGGC
>CBDUTA010000356.1:0-3764 GCA_965369785.1 uncultured bacterium | reverse complement strand
CTTGGTTCAGCACCAGCATTGACGAAGCGGACATGGCCATTAACACGAACTTTTCTTGGTCTACTGACGGGATTAATGATTACGACCTACAGTCCGTGATTCTTCATGAGAACGGTCATGTTGCTGGCTTGGGACATTCGAATCTCAAGGAGGCGGTGATGTACGCATCCTATATGGAGCCCCGCCGTTCGCTTTACTGGGATGACGAGGATGGAATCGCCTCTCTCTACCCAGCCGAGGGGACCACAGGCTCCATTTCTGGGACGGTAACATCATCATCCAATGGTTCTCCCCCCATATCCGGGGCTACGGTGGAGATCAAGACTCAATCGCTGTGGACGATCACGGATAACAATGGCGATTACAGCATCGACCGGGTTCCCGCAGGGACCCATGAGGTGACTGCTTCGGCTTCGGGTTTTTTCGATGCCTCCGTTTGGGCGAACCCTGATACTAGCGGAGTTAATTTTGTCTTAGAGCCAGACGGGACTTCGGAGGGGGACACGACTGCTCTGGCTATCTCGAATGTTAAGGCAGTGAAGTCCGGGAAGGGCGGCAACTTCCAGATCACTTGGGACACGAACAATCCGGCGACCAGCGAAGTCACCTTTACCTGCTGTGGTAACTTCACCAACAGCGAACTCGTGACCGGCCACAGCATGAGCTTCCGTGGCAAGAAGGGCGATACTTACGAGTTTTCGGTGAGTTCGACTGACATCGATGGAAATACTGTGAGCGAAGGAACTTATACACACAGCAACTAATCGCGAATAGACAAAGATTACTGTCCCCGGGTGCAGTAGGGGCGCACAGATGCTCGCCCACAAACCCTGCTTTATCAACGACTTGTAGGGGCGCACGGCCGTGCGCCTTTAACCCACCCATTGGAGCGTTCGCTCCGTCTTTCCAGAATGTGACTTTGTGTTGACACTTGGGGAGATGGGTTTATTCTCGCCCGTATCTATAAGTGACTTTATTGCAGTCATTTAACAAGATCTAACCGAATTTCTCCCAGCTCTGGAATGAGAATTGCTTCTTAGCTCAAATTATGTTGAACAAATATCAAATCCTGGCTGATACAGTTGCAAAAAATATTCTGAGAACATTGAGCTTACTGCTTGTGCTGAGTGTGAGCTCATCGTCCCTTTTTGCTCAAAACTACAGTTTTGATGCTCGTAGAATTTCCCTGGGTGGAATCACCAGCGCCGGCAAGGTCAATACCGTCTTCGAGTTGAATCCGCGAAAGGCCGAATATCTCTCCATAGTGATTCCCTTCGGTCTGATTCAAGTTTTCCAGAATACGGAAGTTTTTGATCCCGATCATGTGGACTTTGATCTGATCCGAGCCATCGATTATGTCGCCAATCCGCTACATTTGGCTTTTAATCGGAGTCAAGATGAGGGTCAGTTTGATTTTTTGGGCGATATTCGAGACGCCCAGCTTGATCGAGACCTGAATTCCTACCGTGGATTTACACCCCCGGAAAAATTTGTAGCCGAAGGTCTGATCGCACCCAGTTGGGGACACACTTTCAAGTTTCCGAGCCTGGGCAATAACTCCTCTCAAGGAATCTATCTGGGTGTCGGACCCTATCTGTCCGTGGCTACGGACCTCCGAGTGGATCCCGGGCTGATTGATATCCTGGAAAGTGATGTTGACGTTACGATCCCGGCCACAGACTTCCTGGTTACCAATAGATCCTCCGAGCAGCTGGCTATGGCAGTCACAGGAGGGTACCGTGCGAAGTTCGGGTTGTCGGGTAAGAGTGTTGCTGGAGAGTCCAATCCAAACGGAATCTACTTATCAGTAAACTACCACTATCTCAAGGGGTTTCGATACGATGATCTGGATACGAACCTCAATATTGAAACGGATGCTGTAGGACTGATCACTCTGCTGCCTACGTCAACTCCCCTGGTCATTGATCAGTTGACCTCCACTTCCGGCAACGGTTTTGGGCTGGATTTCGGAGTTGGGGCCATTCTAGACAGTTGGGAGTTTGGATTCAGTGCCGATGGAATTGCCAACAGAATCAACTGGAAAGACTTGAAACTGACCCAATATGATCTGACCAACCTTCTGACCGGCCAAGCTTTCACAGATCGGACCCTTCCCGCTCCGACAACCACGATCGAAGTGAATCTTCCCGTTAGATATGCGGGCAATATGGGGTATCATGCCAACACCTGGTCGGTGCTGGCCGACTTCGCTTACGGATTCGAGGACTTCAGCTTCCATGGGGGCACGGAATATCGGCTTTCCCGCCTTGCGTTCCGGGTTGGAAGCAGTTTTTCAAGAGACAGCTGGAACCCTTCCGGCGGTGTTGGGCTGAATCTTACCAAGCGACTTTCCTTTGACGTTGCCCTCTTTAGTACCACTGCAAGCATCCAGCAGGTCCGGGAGTTGGCCTTCGCCACTTCTCTGCGCATTAATCCAGGCCGTTCGGAGTGAGGGAATAACCGGAACTCCTCTCGATCTTTCTACAAAGTTTCTTCGCTCAAAGACCGATATATCCCATAGAAGAGCTGGAACTGCGATTAGGGGAAAGGAGCCTCTGGAAGGTTAAGCATGGATGATTCACTGATGAGTGCAATGCAGCAAAATCTTCCCATGCTTCCCCACGTGGCCTTGCAGGTCATGGAGTCGGTGGACGAACCTAACACAAGTGCCGGCGAGCTGGAAGCCTTGATCTCCGGCGATCAGGCCATAGCGACCCGGGTTCTGAGGATCGCCAACTCGGCTTTTTACGCCGTCAGCGGAACTGTTTCCACTTTATCCAACGCCATAATGATTTTGGGATTTGAGACCATTCGTTCACTGGTCGTAGCGGCTGCCTGCGACTCCCTGCACCGTAGTGACAGTCCCGAGGAAAAGTTGTTCTGGGACCACGCGCTAGCCGTCTCAGTGGTGGCCAAAATGCTGGCTCGAGAGTGCGACTATGCCAAGGCCGAGGAGGCATCCACGGGGGGCTTGATCCACGACATTGGAAAAGTGGTCATGAACCAACACCTGGGGGACAAGTATAAAGAAATCCTCGATCTGGTCAGGAAGGAGGGGATGACCTTCTTTGAAGCCGAGAAACGTACCCTGGGTTTCACCCACGCGGATGTCGGTGGGATGGCGGTCCATAAATGGAACTTTTCACCCTCTCTTGAAGAGGTCGTATTTCTTCACCATAATCCCATCAGCGCCCAAGCCAATCCAGAGCTTTGCGGCATTATCGGCCTGGCCAACAACATTTGTGTCAAGCTTGGCATCGGAATGGAACAGGTTCCTGATCTGGAGCTTTCTGAAACAGACTCCAATGCAATACTCCGCTTGGACGAGGCCCGGATCAGTCTTTTCCTTGAGACGGTGGTCTCCGTCATGGCCCAGATACCCGAACTCGAGAAGTACGTGCCTCAGGTTGCTTGCTCTGAAGAAGAGAGCTGCTCACCAGCCGGAATGATTCATGAAGAGTTTGGGGACAGCCCCAAAACTCTCTCTTCCCCTCCCACCCGCGACTGAGTCCGTGAATGGCAAACTATCTTCAGGAACACTGACCTTCGCGCCTGTGTCCCTGATGCGCGATCATACGTTCAATCCATGACAGAGGAGATGCCATGTCCAAACCTTATCTGTTTCCTGTTTTGTTGCTTGCTTTTTCAACTCAAATTGCCCTCTCAGAGGAGAAAACGGCAAGCCGGCCGGAAAACAAGGCCTGGACCTCAAACCAGCAATACGATTACCGCTTACTGGCAACCAGTAAAACCTCGACCATGCA
>CBDUTA010000355.1:0-3785 GCA_965369785.1 uncultured bacterium | reverse complement strand
CCTATCTCATTGACGCTCAAGTCCAACGGACCGGAGTGGCCTGGGCAGAGAATCCTTGGACTCCCAATATCGATAAGGGCTAGAACGGTTAGCTTGGCTGATTGGGTGAACGCCAGCGGTCGAATCGAGATTCCAATCGCTCCAGGGCCAAGCTCGCCAGCAGACCAAAAAAGGCCACAATCATGATTGCTGCAAAGGCCTGGGAGGTCTGGAAGGTTTCACCGGCGAAGCTGATGAGATTTCCCAGGCCTCGAACCGAGACGTAAAATTCCGCTACGATCACACTCAGAATGGCGCGCCCTACACCCAGGCGAAGACCCGTAAGCACAAAAGGTAGGCTGCCGGGAAGGATGATGGTGCGAAAGATGTGCAGATCAGAGGCTCCGAAAGTCTGCGCCACCCGGAGGAGAGACGGATCTGCATTGCGCACGCCAGCCATGGTGTTCATGACAATGGGGAAGATGGCCCCCAGAAAAACCATGAGAACCTTTGACCATATTCCAATTCCCACCCAGATGATCAAAAGAGGTAATAAGGCGATCCGAGGGGTTGCGTAAAGACCTGACAAAAAAGGGTTAAAAGCATAACGGGCTTTTCGATTCCAACCCACCCACAGTCCCAAGGGAATCCCCGCGACCACCGAGATGGAGAAACCGAGCAGGAATTCTATGCCGCTGACATAGATATCCTCCCACAGGCGGGTCTTGGAGAGTTCGAGCATGGCGGCCACAATCTGCGTGGGTGCAGCTAGAAAGAGTGAATCCACCAGGCCAAGCCGCACGGTTGCTTCCCAGGCCAGCAGGAAAAACATCACCGAGCAGAAGCCGATCAGGAAAGCCTCATTATTGCCATAGAAATGAGCCAAGCGAGAATCGGACGACGAAGTCGGTTTAGCCTGTGCCCCTTCTTTTGACATCTCTTCCTGTGACAGTCAGGCACAGGCTAACTGAACTCAGACCGAACTTCCAGCTTGAAAGAGAAATCCTTGTTGCAAGAATTGTGTAGCGTCCGTTCTTAGAACGGACAGGCCGCTCTGAGAGCGGCCTCTACAATTCTGTCTTTGAAAGGGGGAGGAGGGTGAGCTGGGATGTCTCCTGGCTCACCCTCTGGGGAGTAGATTAGCCCGCGCTTCTCACACCCAATCTACTGCGGCGCCGGATCTGGCCGCGTCTACTGCGTTGCACTCGGTCGGCCTCCTCAACGTACTACAGAGAGTACGTTTGCGGGGGCCGACCCGAAACGGGTGCCCTCGCGCGCCTTGCAGTCACAGCCATCTCCATCCCCTCGTCACGATTAGGTCTGAGAAACGCGGGCTATGAGGGAGGGGAAAAACCCTCATTCATGGACTAGGACGAATCCAAATCCAGAAGGTTTCCTTTCGATGGATCTACTGTCGGATACCCGACTTGACGGGTACGGGTTCGATGTCACTCCGGAACTTCAGAGAGAGTATAGGTGCCAAAGGCCAGGGTTTGAGAATTATTGAAGACCTGGGCTGCACCTCGCACACCGGCCGCCGCAATCGTAAACTCCAATGCCAGGTTGCCGGCGTCGGTCGTGTAGGGCTTGGGGATCAACAGATCATCCAGGATATCTTCCAACCTGATGTTGAGTGCTGATTCGGCTCCCAGGGTTCCCAGAGGCAGGGGCGTGGTAGTCAGCTCCTGGGCCGGGTCACCGGTCCGGGGAAGGGTAAAGACGCGCACCGTCACGGCTCCGTCGATGGTTGCGGGGTTCCAGAGATAGACACGCGATTTGAAGAAATCGGTATTGCCGTTCATAAAGTTGGCCACCAAGACGGTGGGATTAGCACTGGAGGTAGAGGAAGTCTCCTGGAGTGGGTAGGTGCCAAAGGCCAGGGTCAAGGAATTATTGAAGACCTGGGCTGCACCTCGCACACCGGCCGCCGCAATCGTAAACTCCAATGCCAGGTTGCCGGCGTCGGTCGTGTAGGGCTTGGGGATCAACAGATCATCCAGGATATCTTCCAACCTGATGTTGAGTGCTGATTCGGCTCCCAGGGTTCCCAGAAACCGCGGCGTGGTGGTCAGCTCCTGGGCCGGGTCACCGGTCCGGGGAAGGGTAAAGACGCGCACCGTGATGTTGCCGTTGCTTGATGAGGGATTCCAAAGATAGACACGCGATTTAAAGAAGTCGGTATTGCCGTTCATGAAGTTGGTTACCAAGACGGTGGGATTAGCACTGGAGGTAGACGGAGTCTCCTGGAGTGGGTAGGTGCCAAAGGCCAGGGTTTGAGAATTATTGAAGACCTGGGCTGCACCCTGCACTCTGGGGGCCTGAATCGAAAACTCCAGGGTCAGGTTGCCAGCGGTGGTCGTGTAGGGAAGAGTGATCCCCGCAGGGGTCAGGATATCTTCGGCTACCTTGAGGTTGAGTGCTGATCTGGGTCCCAAGGGGTTAAGGAGAGGGAGCGGGGCCGCCAGTTCCTGGGCCGGATCACCAGTCACGGGCAGCGTGAAAATCCGCACGGTGACATCCCCCGGTGCGGTGGAGGAATTCCAGAGATAGACACGCGATTTAAAGAAGTCGGTATTGCCGTTCATGAAGTTGGCCACCAGGATGGTGCTGGCACTCAACATGATGTCGGCCACTGCAGCGAAGGAGGGTCCTCCTACTGAAACAGGGATGAAAAACGGTCCTGCCGTGGGGTCATCAAAGGCTAAGGAGTGACTCTCCGTCGGCCCACTATAGAACTCTTCGGGTCCCGGCAGTGGACCCAGGGAGGAGGTGGCCATGCCCCCTGGAGCCACAAAAACCGGTGTGCTGAAATTGCCATCCACGGTGTCTCTGACTTCCAGACTGTAGGTCCCTCCAGGGGTCAAGGTATTCAGGGTGTAGGTGCCGCGCAGGAGTGCTCCGGGTGTATCGGTCTGCAGGAAGTTTCCACTGATCGCCGAGACGGCGTCCTGGTAGAGGTTGCCCTCTCTTCTGGCGATGATCTGCCCTCCCGTTCGCGGGGTGGAGGGGGCATCGGAAAGCGTTCCCTTGATGGTTCCAAACGAACTCAGTGGAACACTGGGTTCGGGATAAAGTGTCGAAGCGATGGCGATGTCATCCTGGTGTGGAGTGGATGACTCGATACCGGTGCCACCCGGGGAGACATTGATGAAAGGGTACATGGTTTCGATGTCCGCCGCCTGTGGCACAAGAGGGCTTCCGTCAGGAAACTGGGAATCCGACCCCCCGAAGAAGAGGGCCTGCCCGTTGACGACAGAATGGCCGAAGTTCAGAAAATGTCCCAATTCGTGGGTCATGACCCCTCTGAAGTTCACCCCCGTGACGTCGCTCGCGCTTATAGCAGGACCATTAAAAATCGCATATCCTTCCACAATCGTGGTTCCCACACGACATTCAGCTGCAGCGATTCCCAGAACACTCGAGGATAAACCCATGTCATCAAAGATATCCCCATTACCATTGGAGTTGGTGTCTTCGTTGTCAAAGATCATGGGGTTGATTTGCGGGTCGCCGACAGGGCCACACGACTGAACAAAGTTCGTATAGTTCGACACCGCGAAATCACCGCTCCCCTCTGGTCCTGTGATCGAATTCTCCGGTCCGGCATCGGGCAGCGTGATGGAGGAGGAGCCGATCGCTGCCCACTCTCCTGCTGCTGCCAGAAGGTTAAAACTGGCTGTGTTGGCATCGAGTATCCCCAAGGCACCGGTATCGGGACTGATCGCCGCAGTCGGTGGATTCCCCCCCCAGGTAGCGGCTTCACCAGAGATGACAATAATGGGTCCCCCAGCCCGAAGGGTTTCAAG
>CBDUTA010000354.1:0-3803 GCA_965369785.1 uncultured bacterium | reverse complement strand
CCCCGTTCCGCGACATAGCTGGCGACCCCCCAGCCAATCGCCGCCGGGAATTTCGTTGCCTTTGACCCTCTACAGGCGTACCATCTACGAAAGTTCGCTGCACACACGCTTCAGGGAGACGGGGAGTCCAACTGTGGTCGGAAAGACCCTGTCTCACTACAAGATCCTAGAGAAAATCGGCCAGGGCGGTATGGGCGAGGTATATCGGGCTGAGGACACCTCTCTAAGCCGTGAAGTCGCGATCAAAGTCTTACCAGAGCAATTCACCCAAGACCCGCAGCGGCTGGCTCGATTTGAGCGGGAAGCCAAACTCCTAGCCTCACTCAACCACCCCAACATCGCAGCCATTCACAGTTTCGAGCACGCAGATGATGTTCATTTCCTGGTGCTGGAGCTGGTCCCTGGCGAAACCCTGGCTGAGCGTGTTGCCAAAGGGCCGTTGCCTGTCGAAGAAGCTTTGGAAGTTTGCCGTCAGATTGCTGAAGGAGTGGAAGCAGCTCATGAGAAGGGCGTCATCCACCGTGACCTGAAACCCGCCAATGTGAAAGTCACTCCTGAAGGCAAGGTCAAGATCCTGGACTTTGGTTTGGCGAAGGCGTTTGAAGGTGAAACGCCGGTTACGGACATTTCTCAATCGCCCACTTTGACAGAAGAGATGACTCGCGCGGGTGTGATCTTGGGAACTGCCGCTTACATGAGTCCTGAACAGGCCCGCGGGAAGCCTGTGGACAAGAGAAGCGATGTTTTTGCCTTTGGGGCTGTGCTTTACGAACTATTAACAGGCAAACGGGCGTTTGGGGGAGAGACGATTACAGAAACACTTGGAGCCATCATTCATAAAGAACCGGAGTGGGCGGCACTACCTAGCGTCACACCTGGGAGGATTAAGGAACTGCTGGATGACTGTCTCCAAAAGGAAGCACATGACCGCTTACATGACATTGCCAACGTACGGATTCAGATCAAGAAGGCCCTGAAGGAGCCTGAAACGGTATCGCCGATTGGGCAGACCATGGCAGGACAACCGGGTCGATGGGGTCGGACCATTACCTTGGGCTTAGTTGCCCTAGCAGGCGCTGCCATAGGCCTGGCAATCTGGAGTCTGATGCGTCCCCCCCTCTCGCCACCAGCATCCCTGAAACAAGTGGTCATACCGCTTCCGTCAACCGCGCCCCTGGAGGTCGAGACTTGGCGACCTGCAGTGACCTTCTCGCCAGATGGCAGCCGACTAGTCTATGTCGCCAACCGCAGTGGCAAGAGGCAACTCTACCTACGTGAGATGGACCAACTTCAGGCCACTCCAATTCCCGGTACCGAGGGAGGTGAGAATCCCTTTTTTTCCCCTGATGGACGGTGGGTAGGATTTTTTGTCGGATGGAAACTGAAGAAAGTATCCTTGTTAGGTGGTGCACCTGTGACCCTCTCTATCGTGCCTCCTGTGACTCGCGGTGCCACATGGGGTCCTGACGACAGGATCATTTTCACAAACAACCCGAATGGGGGCCTTTATCAAGTCTCAGCCGCCGGAGGAACACCCCAGCAATTGACTATCCCAGACTCCACAAAAGGTGAGTTCAGCCACCGCTGGCCTCAGATCCTGCCAGGAGGGAAGGAGGTACTCTTCACCCTCGACACAGGGAGCAATTTTGATGATGCCCGCATCGCGGTACTGTCACTCGCCACGGGAGAGAAAAAGGTGCTGGTGGATGGAGGCACTAACGCCCGGTATTCGCCTACTGGGCACATTGTCTTTGCCCGTGCAGGTTCGCTCCTGGCGGTTCACTTTGATCTTGAAGGACTCAAGGTGAGTGGGGAGCCCGTGAGCATCGTCGAGGGGGTAGTGATGGAACCCGGCGGCGCAGCTCATTTTACCCTCTCCGATGAAGGAACGCTGGTCTACGTTGCCGGAGGCGTGTTGACATCCAATCGCAAGCTGGTTTGGGTGAGCCACACAAGGGAGAAATCACGCCGCTACCTGCGCCACCGCGAGCCTACATGCAACCGAGCCTCTCACCTGATGCTCAGCTGTTGGCTGTAACCATTCGTGAAGGATCTAATTATGAAATCTGGATCTCTGAAGTATCCCGCGGCACCTTAACCCGGCTGACGTTTCACCCCGAAGAAGACATCAATCCGATCTGGACGCCGGACGGCAAGCAGGTGACATTCAGTTCTGAAATGGCGGGCGAGTTCCCGACCTTGTGGTGGAGAGCGGCTGACGGCAGCGGCGCGGCGGAACAACTCTTGGTAGGAGAAGAAGGACTTGCGCGATTTCCCAATTCCTGGTCGCCCGACAATCAAACGCTGGCCTTTACTGAGAACGGTACCGATACCGGTTCTGATGTCTGGTTGCTTCCGGATGAGGGCAAAGGCGAGCCGCGGCCCTTTCTTCGCACAGAGTTTGAAGAGTCTTGGGGAATGATTTCGCCCGACGGACAATGGATTGCTTATGTCTCCAATGAAACCGGCCAGAACGAAATCTACGTGCAGGCGTTTCCCGAATCTGGAGGGAAGTTGCAGATTTCGGTTGGTGGTGGGGCTGAGGCGGTCTGGAGGCGTGACGGTCGGGAGCTTTTGTACCGCAATGGTGACAAAATGATGGCCGTTGCCATCGAGAGGGAGCCGAAGTTCTCTGCAGGGCTGCCACGTCTACTGTTCGAAGGGCGATTCGTGGGAACCGGACCGGTGCATGCACAACGAAACTACGACATCTCGCCGGACGGCCAGCGGTTCCTAATGATAAAGCGGGAAGAGGATCTGATGCCAACTGAATTGACGGTTGTCTTCAACTGGTTCGAGGAACTCAAACGCCTGGTGCCTACCCCATGATCGGCCAAACCATTTCCCACTACAAAATCACAGAGAAGCTGGGTGGTGGTGGGATTGGTGTGGTCTTTAAAGCGGAGGACACTCGCTTGGGCCGCAATGTGGCCTTGAAGTTCCTGCCCGAGAAGTTTGCCCAGACTGCTGGACGTATTATCTGGAAAGAAAGCACAGGTAACGCACTTATCTGGAAACCAGATAATCAATAGTTAGGCATATGGAGAACGCAAGGTGAATCCGGTAAAAGAGTTTGGAGAAACAGCGAAAGGATTAGCGCGGAATCCTCTCGGCATCATCGCCTTGTTTATCGTACTCATCTATGGATTCGCGGCTCTGATCGTTGGAGTTAGCGGTCATTTGGATGACGGTGAAAGAGTACCGCTAATCTGGTTCCTTGTGCTTTTCCCCGTGCTCGTGCTGGCCGTATTTTCCTGGCTTGTTAGCGAGCATCATACAAAACTCTATGCCCCCTCAGATTTCGAACGAGACGAAGCATTTCTTCAGGCTGCGAAAAAAGAGGCAGAAGTTGCGACTGCGCTCAGCACCACGTTAGCAAAGCAGTTCGCCTCTGAAATGCCTGTACAGCGACGCCCGCAGGCGAAAACAATTCTGTGGGTTGATGACCGTCCGGAGAACAATACCTCAGAACGCCATGCTCTCGAGTCCCTGGGACTTCGGTTTGTTCTTTCTACGTCAACAGAAGATGCCTTGGAGCGAGTAAAGACGACTGCTTTTGATGCCATCATCTCGGACATGGGGAGACCCCCTGACTCCCGAGCTGGATATACGCTTCTTAATAAACTTCGCGCGGGGCAATTTGATATGCCCTTTATCATCTATGCGGGTTCGCGAGCACCTGAACATGTGGCCGAAGCGAAAAGCCATGGTGCTTTGGGTTCGACCAATAGTCCGCATGAGCTATTTGACATGGTGTTGCGGCAGTAGGGTGGGACGTGACATCAAGCGCGAACAATGCCTAA
>CBDUTA010000353.1:0-3854 GCA_965369785.1 uncultured bacterium | reverse complement strand
CCTCTCTGTAGTCGTAGCCCTTCGACATTTTCTATCCTGGTTTTGTGTGATGAAACCGTTTTAAACCAAGTCGTGTGAAAGGAGAACATCATGGGTATTTTTTCCAGAGTTTCAGACATCGTCGACGCCAACATCAACGACCTGTTGGATCGGGGAGCAAGAAGTCATCGGGGATTACAGTTTTCTTTATTCCCGGAAGGGTTACTGAAATAAGTTACAGAAATAATAACTTGCTATTGGGTATCGGAGGTGAGGAGTATGATGAAACTAACTCGCGAAATGGGTAATTGCCGCCACTTACAGCTTCCAGTACGCCGATGGCCTCAAGGGAGGAGCTCGCCGGGAGGCGACACGCCCCGTCAGATCCACCTGCTCAGTCGTCTGGTTATTTGTGCGGTGGTTGTGGTCTCCATGGGGCCGCTTTTTTGGCAACCCTCGAATCCCTTTGTGTACCTGCTGGATGTGCTCTTGAGGACCTACGTCATTTTCATCGGCACGGTCATGGCCCATGAAGGTACCCACGGTCATCTGGGTAAGACGAAAGCGGCCAACTTCTGGTGGGGCCGCCTGGCGCTGCTCCCCAGCATGGTGCCTTTTGCCAATTTCCGAAAGACGCATAATCTGCATCACCTCTACACGAACATTCCCGATAAAGATCCAGATTATTTCATGAAGCCGCGTCACTCCATTGAAATACCGCTGCGCGCCGTGGCCATGCCCCATCACTGGTTCTTCTGGTTGCGCAAACGAGGGTGGATGAAGGCACAGGACGTCAAAGAATTGGTCCTCAACTATGTAGGGATCTTCGCAGTATACGGCGCCATGTTGCCTTTCGTGGGTACGTCCCGCTTGATCTGGGGGATGCTTCCCCCTCTGGTTCTCGTTTCAATCCTGTTGTGGTATCCCTTCGCCTACAAGACTCACGAAGGCTTTTCGACTCGTTCTGTTGAATCCAGTTCTCACAACTACTATGGGTGGTTGACCTACTGGTTCTCCTTAGGGCTCTCGATGCACCGTGCACACCACATGCATCCCCAACTTTCTTGGATTGAACTCAAGGATTATGTCGAGGAAGCTCCATCGGGGCGGTGGTTTTTGCCCCAACGGGATATACGGCCTTAGAGAATCCATGAGCTTGCAAGCAGCAAACCAGGCAAGACTGTCGACGATGGATCTTATCTTTCTGGTGATGGATCATCCCCAGCGTCCGCGGGATTTTGCAGTGGTGCTTCATTTTAAAAAGAGTCCGGACCTGGAGGTTTTACAAGCTGGAGCCAGAAGTGCCAGGAATCTTTATCCCACCACGGGTTCCTACATTGACGGAAAGCAGTGGCTTCGTTTTAACCTGCCCCGGGATGAAATGACCCTGCTGGAAGCTTCCTCGGATCCTGTCGTGGCCATCGAGGACTTTCTGGAGAGCCCTTTTGACCCACGACGAGAGGTGCCCGTGCAACAGCTCCTGATCGAGAACAGGAATGACCTCTCGGCGCAACTGGTCACCCGTTTTCATCACACGGTAGCCGATGGCTTGAGCGCGGCCCTGTGGCTCGAGCATCAGCTGGGCGTGGCCTGTGGTCACGAATGCCCCGTGGCTGAGGTCTCCCCTCTGCGGGAACTTGATTTGCTTCGTCATCTCTCGCCCGTAAGAAGGAGCCGGTTCGCTTATCGCGGACCTTCGGAACGTTTGTGCAGCTCTGGAGCAAGGTCTTTGCGCAAACGACGTTGGTTCACCGTCGCTATTCCCACCGCCGATTTGCGCGAGCGATCGGGCACAAGGAGTGGCTTTACCTACAATGATCTACTGGCCACATGTGCCCTGGAGGTTTTCAGGAAGTGGAACCGAGCCCACGGCAAGGGCCACAAGGTAGGGCTCTGGGTGCCGGTCAACATCCGGAAAATGCGGTCTTCGGGATTTGGAAATGGGACCAGTCGGCTTCGCATCTATGCTCGCTATGCCCAGGAAAGCTCGCTGCTGGACAAATGCCGCGAGATCCACCGGCAAGTCTTTTGGTCCAGCCGACACGGGGAATGGGCAGTTCCTCGAAGCCCTCCGCTGATGGGCTTACCTATTCGAGTGATGGGACCGTTGCTGCGTGGCTACCTCAATCGTCCTTGGGTTGACATGGCCACGGGTATGTTTTCCCACGTGGATAGAGGGCAGGACAGGGGGCAGATCGATCCTATAGAAAAAATCGAGTGCATCGGCCTGATGGGCGAACAACACGGTGTCGCCATCAATGGTGCGACCTATCGAGATCAGACCTGGTTCACCTTCACCTACGATCCCGGTCTTTTGACCGCTGCCGACATCCAACGCCTGGTCGCAATGTATGAGGAGCAAATCGCCCTGGCCCGAAAGGAGTTGAGATGAGAGGCTGGATCCAGGACTGCCTGCGCTGGGTAATCGGTCTTGGCATCACCGGGCTGGGACTGCCTCTGCAAATGGTTCACCTGTTTAAAATCAGGACCTTCTTTTGGAATCAGGGGCGACTGCGGCAGCAGTACGCGATTCGCGCTGAGGCACCGATATTGTCTTATGGAGACGAGCTCGAGGAGCTCATTGAAAATGCTGCCTCCCAAGCCAGGCAGGAGGCAAGGTTTGCTCTGACCTCGGGCTCAACCGCTCGCCCAAAACGGATTTTTTATACAAAAAAACGGCTGCGCTCGGTCAAGCTCGCTTACCAGGACGTCTTTGTTCGCTCTTGTTGGGGACTGGGGATTCGTCGGAAAAGTCTCTATATCTTTAGTTCTTTCGGCAAAGATGACTCGCTCACATCGCTGCTGCTGGAGGAGAGCAACTTTCCGCCTTACCTCCCTACCTTGCAGGCGCCTTATCGCATCGAGTGCCATCCAGCCATACAAGACCTGGCATCTCACTATGGAGCAAACGCAGTGAGATTGTGGATCCTTGCCATCGCCAATCCCGGTGTTCTTTACAGCACCAATCCGTCGACCCTTTCCAAGTTCCTGGATGAGCTGGCCTCCAATTGGCAAAGAAGCTCCCAGCTGATCCGAGACTTTTGTAACCAACCGGGAAGCTTCGATCCGGCGATTGGCAAGATCGCCCAGCGTCTCGACTCGCGGGGGAGCAGCGAGCGCCTCATGCGAATCGCAACCAGTGGTCGAGCGCTTCCCCTGGAGGCCTGTGCACCGGCAGTCGAGGCTTACGTCTGCTGGACGGGTGGCTATGTCAAACCCTTCCTCGATCGTCTTGCCTCCCATCTTCCTTCTCAGCGCTATCGGCTCATCCCCATGTATTCGATGTCGACCGAGAGCGTTCAAACGCTCAGCCACTTTGGGGAAGACAGTGTGGCTTTTCTGCCCTTGGCGAGCCGTGTGCTCTATGAGTTTCTCGAGGAGGGAGAAGAAGGACCGGAAAATCTTTGCACCCCGGAGCAGCTCCAAGTGGGGAAGGCCTACTCCATGGTGGTTAGCGATCCCTATGGGTTGCGTCGCTACCAGACGGGCGACCTTTTTCTGTGTAGAGGTTTTGTTGCCGGGTTGCCCGATCTCTATTTTCTGCGCCGCCAGGGGCTCGAATATTCCTTCACAGGAGAAAAGCTTACAGCCGAGCATGTCAGCATCGTTTTTCAGAAGCTCCGGGAACAGTTTGAGTGGTTGGAATCTGGCGATTTCCTGACTTGTGTGCCCTCTCAACCCGAGGATGAGCCCATTCCCCACTACAAAATGGTCCTTATCGGCGATTCCAACGACTGGGCCGAGATTTCCGGCAGTGAAGTCGCCAGGCGCTGTGATGTGTTGCTCGGTCGAGTCAATCTCGAGTACAAAAACAAGCGTGCCAGCAGGCGACTCGGGCCTGTACAATTTTTGGGGATCCCGCTTAGCGATTTCGT
>CBDUTA010000352.1:0-3861 GCA_965369785.1 uncultured bacterium | reverse complement strand
CCAGGCGGGAAACGACCCCAACAATATCGGATTGACCCCGATTACCATTGACAACTCCGACCAGATCACCATCTACAGCGATGTCACGGGCGCCATCCCAGCTACCAGTGGTTTGCCCATGGAGGCCACCGGCGAAGCGGATGGAACATTGACCAACCTGTACGAGCAGATCACGATTCGCTACGCTCCGGGCAGCGAGCAGCTTTTCATCAATGTCGGGAACGGTGAGCAAATACTGGCGGAAAACGTCCCCGTTTTCAATTTGACCTTCTATGATATGCAAGGAAACGTGACCACCGACGGCTATCAAATCGCCCGAGCCCATATCGAACTGGCCGTAGAGAGCGAAAACCCGGACCAGCAAACCGGCAGCGTGAACTCGGTCACTCTGGTATCCGATGTCATGGTGCGCACCCAGTCTTACCAGTTCTTCTCCTACGTAGCCGACCAGAACTACATCACTCCATAAGAGGGCGCTTCGTGCGTTCGTGCATTCGTGCGTTCGTGCGTTCGTGCGTTCGTGCGTTCGTGCGTTCGTGGGAACATGTCAGAGCTATCTGACATCCGTTTTGCTGACCACGGAAAACAGGAAGAAAGGGTGACGATTGTCACCCCTTATTTACGCTTCTCAGGGATAACATACGGAAAACAGCCTAGTGAGTCCCTTTCAAGGTAAATGAACTCACTTCTCATTGGATTTAGGCAAGAAAGGAATCCGATATGTTGTCCACACTATTGAAAAAGACGCGATCCAGAAATAAGGCGCCCAACAGCAATGTACCCTCTCCAGCAGGAAGAGATCGGATCCGGGAGGAGCAGGGCATGGCTCTGTTGCTCGTTCTCATCTGCTCCACTCTCTTCATGCTTTTGGGACTGTCCCTGACCTTTTCCAGCATGACCGAGTTCCGCACTAGCACCGAATTCGAAGCCCGCGAGAAATCCCTGCTGGTTGCTGATGCCGGTTTCAACCTGACCCAGGGCATCTTCCGGGGAAATTCGCTGACCAGCCTTCTGGCCAGCGCCACCGATGTGAACCAGTATCTGAATTTTCCGGTTCCCACGGGAACCACGGAGCTGAGCTACTTCAATCGAAACCCTCTCTCTCCGGTTGAGGCCATGCACGTCGATTATACCAGTCCGCCCACCGCCATCGGGACCCGGACCATCAATGGCCTCCTGACCGCTCCCGAGGGAGTTTCCGTGGGGACGGGGCGTTACTTCGCCCGACTGACCGACAATGACGATGGTGACGGTGACCCCCTTGTGGACACCGATGACGTAGTCATTCTCAGAGTCATGGGAGTTCATCGTGGATCCTCCGCCGAAGGAGCGGTCTACGGAACCCACACTCAAAACGCCATTGCCATTATTGAGACTACCCTGAGGCGGGATTCCACTTTCGATTTCGATCAGGCCTTTACCATCTATGGGCCCAACGTCGCCATCACCTACAACGGCAACACCTTTGATATGGACGGTCGCCAACATGCCCTAAACGGAGCTCTGATCGCGGGTGCCCCCAAGCCGGGCCTGGGCCTCATGAACCACAATCCGGGTGGCGGAAATGCATCCATCGCCGCAGCCTCGGCATTTACATCGCTGTCAGGAATGCAGATGGACAATCTGGTGGGGGAAGACGGTGATTTCGGTCCTCTTCCCTCTCTGAAGGACACCACCGATTCCATCCTCACCAGTTCCGACCCTGACGCAGCAAACATCTTTGATCCCAATTGGCTCATGGCCTTTGTGGATCAGCTCGCCGCCTTCGCCGACAATAACCTGCCCGGTGGGACCTATACCAACGTGCAGTGGGGCACGCCAGCCAATCCTGAAATCACTCTGATCAATGGCGACGCGATCATAGAAACCGACGGCATCGGTGTAGGGCTGCTGGTGATCAACGGCAATCTCGACTACAACGGGGCCTTCACCTACACCGGTTTAGTCTTCATTCTGGGCGGGGAATTCACCATGAGTGGTGCCAACAAGACCGTCATCGGCGGAACCTTTGCCGCCAATATCATCGACAACGGGGATGGGACTTACAGCTACGGCACTCCCACCGTTGCCTTTAATGGAAACAGCAATTTCCTTTACAGCGAACAGGCCATCTCTCTGGCCTACGATCTGCTTCCCATGAAGGTCCTGAACTGGCGCGAGAGTACCCGCGAGCTGGAGCCTTACTAGGGTCGGAGCCTTCTTGTAGCGACCGCTCTGAGAGCGGCCGCTACATCGCTCCCCGCTTCCGAGACAGCGTCAACCCGGGTTTTCCGGCAGATCGTCAGGCCTGATTCATCCCCTGAACTTCTGTGGATCAGCGGATAAATCGCTCGACAACACCTTATAACCAACTCATTCCATTCAACTTGAACCTTAAAGCGACGAAAACGTCAACTAGTGTTGACATTTTCACTTAAGATGCACTCTTTTCCGGCTCAGGCCAATGGACCAGGAAGCAAGATAACCTGTTTATTTACAATTGTTTATAGATCTAACTGCGTCGAATTGAACCCTCCTCTAAAAAATGGCACGCCTTTTGCTTATAAGGAGCGCAGAGGAAACAGTCCCGAACAGCAGTTCAGGACTGATTACGGAACAAACGTAAGAGGTAACAACTTTAGGTAGGGGGAACAACAGTATTTACCACTTATTCTCAGAAGAGCTTTACCCCACAGACCCGCTTCTCAATTCCATGAGAATGAAGTCAGCGGGTTGCTTTTCCCGTTATACACCGAGGGTTTTCGGGAACAAGCCAGAGGCCGAAGGGGTGCTGTGAAGAACACGATGAAGAATCAGGGAATCACGAAGATGAAAGACAGTCGGGGCTTTAGTCTCGTGGAAATACTTCTGGTCGCCGGCCTGGTGGCGCTTATAGGAGGATTTTCGATGTTGATCATCGGACCGGCGCTGGAGGCTCGGAACGTGGAAATGGCGGCTCGCACTGTTTCCATCCAAATGAGTCGAGCCCGACAGTTTTCCGTGGACGCCCGGCGCCGTACACGGGTGACTTTTACCACCCCAGACACCATCACCGTGGACCAGCAGGCTCCCGTTTCTCAGGGTGGGGCCTGGACTCAGGTCAGCACGGTCCAGCTGCCGGGGGAGATGGAACTCGAGATCGACGCCGCCACGGTGGGTTCTACCGGACCTCCCTCGCCGACAGGTACTTATTCAACCACCCAGGTAGCCGATTTCTCGGGCGCTTCTGAGGTCTTTTTTCTGCCCGACGGCTCGGCGGTAACCAGTGCCGGAATACTCTCCAACGGGGTGGTTTATGTGGCTCAGCCCTCAAAAGTGGAGACCACGCGGGCGGTCACCCTTTTCGGTTCGACCGGAAGAATCAAGAGATACAAATACATCACAGGCTCAGGATGGGAGTAACCCACGCTCATGACTAGAAACGAGAGAGTCCTTAGGACAAACAATTCCAAAGGTTTTAGCACGCTCGAAGTACTGGCGGCACTCTTCGTGGTCACGATTGCCCTGACCAGCTTGCTGTCCCTTTTTGCCTACGCCATATCCACCATGACCTTGATGCAGGATCTGTTGATCGCCAAGCAGAAATCCCGGGAAGCCCTGGAGAGCATCTACACGGCCCGCAATACTCAACAGATCACCTTTGACATGATCCAAAACGTGTCCGCCTCCGGCATTTTTGTGGATGGCTACCACCCGCTGGAAAGGCCCCAGGCTGATGGCTTGATCGGAACAAGCGATGATGCGGACCTTGAAACTCTGGTACTGCCGGGTCCCGATGGATTGTTGGGCACTGGAGACGATGAAATCCGTACCCTCACCGCATTTGCGCGTCAGATCCAGATCGATCCGATTCTCTATGCCGACAGCACCGTCAACCCGGAT
>CBDUTA010000351.1:0-3868 GCA_965369785.1 uncultured bacterium | reverse complement strand
CTCCTCTTTTCTCTGGGTTCCCCGTAAATCTGAGACCGAAAAGCCGGCCGAGGAAAAGCCATAACCTGCATTTCGCGCACCTGATCGTAGCGAGGCGCTAGCCTGAATTCTGTAAAACTTCTGTGATGCAGCGACGGTGTTCTACGACCCGCAAGCGGGTACCCCCGACCACGATCGTGAGGAACTTCAGGAATAGGGCAGAGATCCTCCGGAATGTGGGAGGCACCTCAGGTGCCGAATCCGAACGAAAGCACGAAGTGAGGTGCCTCCCACACTCCAGAGTCCTCACCATCCGAACCGTAGGGACGAACTACCGGGCGGTAAGGCGCTGAAGGGCGGGTTGAATTCGCTCCATGATTTCGGCAATGTGAAAGTATTGATTGAGCACGTAAAAGTGAATACCTGCAACACCGTGGTCGAGTAGATCCTGAGCTTGAGCAGCGGTGTGCCGGATGCCGATTTCGTGTACTTTCTTCCGGTCGTCGCCTGCCCGAGTCAGCTTGTTAAGGAGTTCCGTGGGAATAGTGGACCCGCACATTCGGGTAATCCGCTTGAGCTGCTCGACATTCAAGATCGGTAAAAGTCCGGGAACGATGGGTTTCTTGATGCCGATCGCTCGACACCGCTCCACGAATTTATAGAAGAACCGGTTGTCATAAAAAAGCTGAGTGATGACAAGATCGGCACCTGCATCCACTTTCATCTTGAGATGTTTCAGATCGGTTTCCAAATCGGGTGCTTCAATGTGTTTCTCCGGGTAACCGGCTACGGCAATTCCGAACCCTCCGAAGGTCTGAATGTGCTCCACCAACTCATTGCCGTACCGAAAACCTCCTTGGAGTGGCTTGAATTCCGTTTCTCCTTGAGGGGGGTCTCCTCGTAGAGCGACGATGTTTTCAATGTTCTCTTTGCGGAGGTCGTGCAGGAGTTGGGCGACCTCCTCTCGGGTGCTCCCGACGCAGGTGAGATGATGGGCGACGTCTTTTCCGTAGGTATTCCGAATCTTGGAAACGACTTGCAGGGTGCGGTCCCGGGTCGTCCCCAGCGCTCCGTATGTCACCGTCAGGAAGGAGGGCTGTAAGGAGATGAGCTTAGGCAGCCGCTCTTCGAGTTTGGCCAGGGCCTGCTCGCTGTTAGGAGGGAACAACTCAAAGGAAACCACCGGATCGCCGCTGGCATAGAAATCAGGAAATTTCATCCCCGTTCATCATACCAATTTTAAAAGGCTCTTTGCGGCAATTGATTTTTCCATGTATTCTCCAGAATTCCAATGCGAATTTTGATCTTGGGCGGCGGTGCTGTGGGGACTCTGGTGGCACGGCGCCTGATACGAGAGAAAAACGAAGTCGTCATCGTGGAAGGCAGCGAGGAGAGGTGTGTCGAACTCGAGGAAATTCTTGATGCCAAGATTATTCGAGGGAACGCCAGCAGTATTCGTGTCCTGAAAAAGGCAGGTCTCGATGACGCGGAGATGCTCATCGCGGTGACCAACAGCGACGAGGCCAACCTTTTGGGCTGTCTGATCGCTCAGGTTCACTCGGAGATTAAGATCAAAGTGGCCCGCCTTCGCACCCATGAGGTGGATCACTGGCAATCCATTTGCAGCAGTGAAATTCTGAATATTGATTTGGTGATCCATCCGGATCGAGAGACCGCTGACCGAATCCTTCGAGTGGTGGGACTACCGGGAATTTCAGAAATCCTGGATTTCGCCGAAGGAAGAGTGAAATTAATCGGAACCAACGTCACCCGGGACAGTTGGGTGGTGGGAAAGAGCATGGCCGAGCTGGAGAAGAGTGGGCCGCCCAAGAATTCTCTGGTGGCTATGGTTTTTCGAGGGCAACAGGTCATCGTTCCCCGAGGAGAGGATCGACTCCGGGTTGGGGATCATGTTTACATCGTGCTCCCCGCCGACAAGATGTCTGAAACCCTTGACTTCATGGGGATTCCGGAAGTGAGCCGGGTTAAACGCGTTTTCATCGTGGGGGGCAAGCAAATCGGCATTGAAGTCGCTCTGCAACTGGAGGAAAGGGGCGTTCAGGTGAAACTCTTTGAACGTGACCTGGCTCGCTGCGAGAAGATCTCCGCCCTGGTGGAAACCACCGTCGTGGTTCATGCTGACGGGACTGATCAGCAAACCCTGGGGGAGGAAAACGTTGAGGGTATCGACGCCTATCTGGCATTGACGGGAGATGACGAGGAGAACATTATCGCATCCCTGCTGGCCAAGCGTGTGGGAGCTCGAAAAGCGATCGCATTGGTGAATCGGCTGGACTTTGTTCCTATGGCCCAGTTGTTGGGGATCAACTCGATTTTTAGCAGCCGGCTGGTGGTGGTCGATCGAATCCTGCAGTTTGTTCGCAAGGGGCATGTCCTTTCGGTGACCACCTTACGTGAGGAAGAAGCCGAAGCCATCGAGCTGGTGGCCACCCCCGGGGCACGATTTTTAGGAAAGAAATTGAAGGATCTCCATCTGCCTCGTGGTGCCATCGTTGGCGCTATCGTGCGGCCCTCCGGCACAGTGATTGTCCCCCGGGGTGATGCCGTCATCCAGGCGGGGGACCGGGTCATTTTCTTCTGTTTGGAACACCTGGTGCCCGAACTGGAGTCGGCTTTTATTGCTGAGCTTGGAAGAGGAAAGGCGTGATCCGTTGGCGCAATATTCTGCGGATTGCGGGATTCTTTGTCCTGGCATTGGCAGCGAGTTTGGGCCTGGTCACGCTCTTCGCCCTTTTTAATGACGACGCCGGCTTTGATTCACTGCTTCTGGCCACGCTGATTGCAGTGGGCCTGGGTGGGTTTCTGTGCCTGGCTTTCCACGGTCCTCCCCGGCAAATCTCCAACCGGGAAGGAATACTGCTGGTCATCACCACCTGGGTAGCGGCTGGCCTGGTTGGGGCCTTACCTTTTTATTTCTCGGGCTACTTCGGGAGTTTCACCGATGCCTTTTTTGAGTCCATCTCAGGGTTTACCACCACCGGAGCCACTATTCTGGAGGATATCGAGGCCCTGCCCAGGAGCCTGCTTTTATGGAGATCCCTGACCCACTGGATCGGAGGAATGGGGATCATTCTGTTGGGGATCGCCATACTTCCTCTCATTGGTACCGGCGGGATGGAGCTTTATCGAGCAGAGTTCTCCGGTGCCCGCTCTGAAAGACTGACTCCCCGAATCGCCGAGACCGCCCTGGCTCTATGGAAGCTCTACGTCGCCTTCAGTTTGGCTGAGTTTTTGATTCTATGGGGAGTAGGGATGGATGCCTTCGAGGCCATCTGCCACACCTTCTCCACCATGGCAACGGGGGGATTTTCTACTCGAAATGGCAGCATAGAAGCCTTTGCCAGTCCCGCCATCGAATACGTGATCATCTTTTTCATGCTGGTGGCAGGGATTAATTTCACTCAGCACTATCGCCTCCTGATGGAACGGCGGCCCAGGGCTTTTTTCACAGATTATGAGACTCGGTTCTATTTTGTGCTTATGGCTGCAGCTACGGCTGCCGTAACCTTTACCCTCAGTTTGAGTTCCCCTGACTTTTTTGAGGCCATCCGGGTGGCTCTCTTTCAGGTGGTGTCGATCATGACCACCACGGGTTTTTCTTCGGCTGATTTTGGGTTGTGGAGTCCTTTCGCCCAATTGTTGCTCTTGGCCTTGATGTTTGCCGGGGGTTGCACCGGGTCAACGGCCGGAGGGATGAAGGTGGCCAGGATATTTCTGCTTTTCCGGGTGGTGGCGCGAGAATTTCGACGTATCGTGGAGCGCCGGGGGGTTTTTGCCATTCGCTTCAACCGAGAAGCGGTGAGCGAGAGCACCGTTCAGAGCCTTCTCAACCTGGTCTACATCGCTTTCTTGATCAATTTTGCCGCCT
>CBDUTA010000350.1:0-3874 GCA_965369785.1 uncultured bacterium | reverse complement strand
CGTGCGCCCAATAAGTCGGTGGTAAAACAGGGCTCTTGGGCGCACGTCAGTGCGCCCCTACAGGTGTCAATCAAGATCAGGTGGGGTTTTGAAACCGTTCCACCGGCTCGCCCCTACGCTTTTTTTTGGATTCAGCTTGATGGTGACAAAGCGAAAATCAGAATCAGATTACAGATCTTTTGGAATATGGACTTCGGCCAGAGGAGGCAGTTCGTATTGATCCCAGTCTTTAATGACCTGTTCAAGCAATTCGTAACGGGGTAACGAGATAGCCGGGTACTCCCATTTTCTGGTAGCGTCGATGATGACCTTAGCTCCCATGGGGTCACCCAGGGTCTCCCCGGGCGGAGTTGCGGAGGGGTCCAATTCCACGGCTGAGGTATTGGGGATGACGCGCATGTCCTGATCCGGCCGAACTCGCCAGGAGAGGGCCCAATCTCTCATGAAGGGATCTCGAATATCCACATCATCATCGGTGATCACGATCCACTTGTAATAGCTCATCCCGAAATAACCCATCACTCCGAAGGCGATCTGATCCACATGTCCCGAATGCATTTTTTTGATGCTCACCCAGAGGATCGCGGTACATCCTCCAGCCTCGATGGCGTGGATATCCTTAATGGCGGGAATCTGTAAATCGGTCGTGAGGTGCTTAAAGAGAGCTGCTTCCAGAAGGTTCCGCTTGATCACGGAGCTTTCGCTGGGAGGGAACTGGCTGATCAGGCCCAGCATGATGGGGTCTTTGCGGTGGGTGATGCACTTGGCGGTGAAGACGGGGCCCGCCCGCCCGCCCGCCATGTAGCCGGTGAACTCTCCGAACGGGCCTTCCGGCTCCACATACTCCGTGGAGATCTCCCCTTCGACGATCAGTTCGGCGTTAGCGGGAACCTCCAGGTCACAGGTCTTACAGCGCACCAACTCGACCGGTTTCTCTCGAATACCTCCGGCCACGGCCAACTCATCGATCCCGAACCGAGAGGGACCGACCAGGTAAGTGATCGGATCTGCCCCAACAAAGAGGGCGGCTGGCATCGGTTTGCCCAGCTCTTTCCACTTGGCCAGCTGGATAGCCCCATAGCGGTCTGGAGCTCCAAACAGGATTCCTGTCTTGTTCGGTCCTTTGACCTGGCAGCGGCGAATTCCGATGTTCCGCGCACCGGTCTCCGGGTCCTTGGTCACCCACAGGGGAGTCATGTAGGGTCCTGCGTCTTTCTCAGGCGTCCAGATGGGGACGGGAAAGGAAAGAAGGTCGACGTCCTTTTCTTCGATCACGACCTCTTGACAGGGACCTGAGTCGACCACTACGGCTTCGACCGGATGGGTGATTCCCCGGGAGATGCGTTCGAAGATGGGAATCGAAGCCGCCTCAGTTCCCAGGGCGACGGCAATCTGCTGGGTGGAGGCAGCGATCACTCCGGTGACAAGCCTCCCCCCGGGGAAGCCTCGGATGTTGCGAAAACCCATTCCGAAACGCCGCTCTTCCGGATACCCCCGAAAGATCAGTCGTGCCAGTGAGGCAATCTCCCAGTCTTTGTCGACTTCCTTATCCACCCAGTGGAAAAGACCCTTTTCTTCCAGGGCCTCCAGGTAATCGCGCAATCCCTCGAAAGGCATCTATCCTCTATTTGAAGTACAGGGTGTAGGCGAACTCGTTCCCACACTCAGGACAGGTCAGGTTATAACCGACAAAGAACTGGTCCTCGCGGTTGTAGACAATCTCAGTGTCTTGACTGAACTCGAAGTCGCATCGGGGACAGTTAACGCCCACCAGTTCCTTGGGGAGATCACCGACCCGGGTCTCCGTCTCGTTGTCCTTCTTATCTCCCTTTTCACTCATAGGATCCTCTCTTCAGTCTCCTGGCAACAGCCTTGGTTCTTAGGGCATCACCTTCAGGTCGATCACCCTCTGGATCTCCTCGTCCGTCCACCAGTGCCGCATCATTCCCTCAGGAGTGCCCATGTACTCCTCGGTTGGCTTGATGCCGTAGCTGTCCCACTTCCGGTTGACTTCCAGGGCGATCTTGGTAGCCGGCCGTGTGCTGGGTGGGAACTTGAGAGGAATTCCTTTACCGACTCCTTCTGTCCCCCAAATCTCCCGGGGCGGCCAGTGGTAAGGCCGGGTGGCGTCGATGAGCATGTGATCCTGAAATCCCTTGTCCTCCGGTGGGACTCGCGGGTCGAGCCTGGAGCCCCGGTGTCTCTTCCAGATATGGATGTCTTCGCTGGGTTGGACCCGCCAGGCGATGGACCAGTTGACCTGCTCCGAGTTCCAGGGATCGATGTCCTCGTCCACCACAATAATATACTTATAGGCCCAGATGGTGGCTTTGGAGCCCCAAAGTGCACTGGCAATGATATCCGCGTGGCCTTCCACCAAGGGCCTGACGGAGACCACGCAGGTGGCATAGCCACAAGAGTCCAGAGGCATCGCCACGTCCTGGATTCCCTTGATGGAGTTCCGCTCCAGGATGTCCCAGGCGTAGACGGAATGGCCGATGGCCAGCGTCATATGGTCCTCATTGATGGGATGGCCTTCCAGCGTACCTCGGAAGATAGGATCGTTGCGGTAGGTAATGGCCGTGCATCGGAAAACAGGCTTGGGACCGGGGATACTGCCATAGTAACCCGGGTATTCCCCACAGGGTCCCTCCATCTTTCGCTCCTTGGGGTGAATGGTTCCCTCCAGCACAATCTCGGCGTTGGCCGGCACGTGCAGATCCACCGTTTCGCAGGGCACCACGTCGATGGCCTCACCCCGAATGGCACCGGCGATCTCCATCTCATTCAGGGGGTCGACCGTGGGGATGCAGGACATGAAGCCCAGGGTGGGTTCCTGCCCGATGACCACGGCCACCTCCATAGGCTTGTTTTCTTCGAGATTCTTATAATAGTGCTCTCCGATATGCTGGCTGGCGGGGTCGAGCTGGATACCGGTCTCCTTGTTGGAGGCCATCATCATCATCCGGTAGGTCCCGCAGTTCACCCAACCCGTTTCAGGGTCCTTGGTGATCACCGTGTGAAAAGTTCCCACCAAACGCCCGCCGTCTCGCTGGTTCCAGTGCGGGATGGGAAAGATCTCCAGGTTGATATCGTCTCCCAGGAGTATGTTGTCCTTGACGGGGCCGGTTTTCACGACCCTGGGGGGGATGTGCTCGGACTTCTCGTTGATACGCCGCTTTAACATCTGGATAATATCGGCGCGAGAGGTGTTTCGAGGATCCATGCCGAACATCATGGCCGTACGGAACCAGGATCGGAAGGTACCGGCGAAGAGCTTGTTGATGGCCGGGGACTGGTAGTCCTTTATGTTTTCAAAGAGAATGGCCGGTGAGGCATCACCGTGGACGTCCCAGGTCCTCCGCAAGATGGTGCCGATCTCGAACTTCCAGTCGACCTGTTCTTTGACCCGAGCGACCTGGTTCTCCGCTTCCAGGGCCGCGATCCACTCTCGTAAGTCTTTAAAGGCTACGCGCGTATCCTTTCCCTTTGCCATCTCTTCCTCCTTATTCTTATTCTGCGAGGCGCCCCGCTCGGGCCGGGTTCCTCGTAAAGTAAAAATCGGGGGTCGAGCCCGTCTGTTTTCGAGTTCGAACCACCGATAAAACAAACGGAGGGGATCCTCTTAAAAGCCCAGGTTAAAAGCCCAGGAGCATCCTTTCCGCACTCTCGTCAATCCATTGAATTGGCACAGTCTAACAGATCCAAAGACGCAGTAACATCCCTAGCTTAATTTTCGCACACCGAAGAAATAAGGACTTGAGACTACCGATGAGAGGGTCTATGATGGTATGAAACTTTCAGGTCACAAGGAGAGATCAGCCATGGAAAAGAAGGACGTATCCAGAAGAGATTTTCTGAAAACCACAGGAAT
>CBDUTA010000349.1:0-3892 GCA_965369785.1 uncultured bacterium | reverse complement strand
CCTGTATTCTCACCTTTACCCCAAGGGAAAACTTCAGGAACGGGTCATTAGTTTCAACCAGTTTTTGAGTGAGGAGGGTCCCAACCTGGTCGAGCGTTTAATGGATGTGATCAACCCGTTTTGCCCAAGTCATCAAGTGATATCTTTGTGAGAGTTTTCACGTACCTGTTCCATTAAGACTCCTGAAATGTTTCATCGCCAGCACCGACTGTATGCGAATGTGCTTCTGGCTGCTGACGTCCTGGCAGGTCTCTGGGGACTGTATCTCGCATACTACCTGCGCTACTACCTGGTCCGCTTCGCTCCTCTTGAGATTAGCAGTTTTTTCAATCCGGAACTGCTTCCCTTCCGAGACTATCTTCTCTATTTTCTGATCACTGCTCCTTTGTGGGTGCTTCTTTTGATGTTGACCCAGCGCTATTCTGCGGTCGTGCGCCTGTCCTTGGGAGTACAGGCGTTTCGGGTTTTACAATTCATCGTAGCCGCAGGCTTTTCCATGGGCTTCCTGACTTATAGTTTCAAGCTCTTGGTCAGCCGACCCGTTTTCTTTGCCTTCTGGTGTTTTGCGGGGCTGATTCTTCTACTGAATCGAGTGATCCTGCATTGGGTTCTTCGCAGTGGCAACATCAACGAGCACAGCCAAATTAAGATCCTCATCGCCGGCACCGATGAGCGAGCAAGACGGGTGGGTCAGGTGGTGGAGAGCTACAAAATGTGGGGCTACCACGTTGTCGGCTATCTGAGCAGCGACGATGGCCAAAAACCCCCGCAGGACTTGGAAGTGGTCGGTTCATTGAAGGAACTGCCGCGTCTGTTGCACGAGCAAGTGGTTGACGAAGTCATTTTTCTGGGTTCCCAGAGGAGAAATGTGGAAGAGTTCGAGGAGCTTGTTGAACTCTGTCAGGATCTCGGCATTCGAATTCGAGTTGCCGCTGATTTTCTTCTTAATCTTTCTTCCGAAGTCTCATTGGAGTACCTCGAGAACCTACCCATGCTCACCTTCTCAACGGTTCCCGATGACACCCTCGGCATTCTCGCCAAAAGAATAATGGATGTGTTGGTGGCTTCGATACTGCTGGTGGTGTTCTCCCCCTTTGCCTTGATTACAGCGGCTTTGATCAAATTGACTTCTTCCGGACCCATATTCTACACACAGGTTCGATGCGGTTTATATGGACGGAAGTTCAAACTCGTCAAATTCAGAACGATGATCGACGGTGCGGAAGACAAGCTGTGGGAGATAAAACATCTCAATGAAATGGGGGGACCCGTCTTTAAGATGCGCAATGATCCTCGAGTCACGCCACTGGGTCGACTTTTGCGGAAATTCAGTATTGACGAATTACCCCAGGTGTGGAATGTTCTCAAAAGGGAAATGAGTATCGTCGGCCCTCGAGCACCGCTGCCCGAGGAGGTCAAGCACTACACCACTAAACAGAGGCGACGGTTGAGCGTCAAGCCCGGAATCACCTGTCTTTGGCAGGTTTCTGGCCGCAACAACATCGATTTTAGTCGATGGATGGAGCTGGATCTCGAGTACATCGATAATTGGTCATTCTGGCTGGATATTCGGATCATGTTGAGAACCATTCCTGCGGTATTCACCGCCCGAGGAGCCCGCTGACACCGCTGACCCAGGTCAGCGCTCAGCGGAAATTCAAAATTCAAAACTCCAAATTCCAAACAAATTCAAAATCCAAAACCTGAAACTTGGAACTTGAAACTTGAAACCTGGAGAGCGAGCTCATTTGACGCCAAAGGAGCGGACCCTCAGGTTATACTTTAGGGATGGTTGATGGATTCGTGATCGCCTTCGGGTTATGCGTGGGAAGCTTCTTGAATGTCTGCATCCATCGCATTCCCCGGGGTCAGTCCGTCACGCGCCCCAGGTCAAGCTGCCCCAACTGCGATCATTTGATCAGGCCCTGGGAGAATATTCCCGTCTTCAGCTATCTCTTTCTGCGAGGGAAATGCAGTCAATGTGGGGAGAGCATTTCCTGGGTTTATCCAACCGTGGAAGTGGTGACCGGCCTCACCTTTTACCTGCTCTTTCTCAAGTTCGGGTTTTACACGCCTGTCTTTGTCAATATGATCTTTTTTGGCCTGCTTCTGATTCTAACTTTTGTTGACCTTTTCGAAAGGATTCTTCCCAATGTCCTGACTCTGGGTGGCTCGGTCTTCGGTTTTCTGGTTTCACCCTTTCAATCAGGAGAGTTCTTTTACCCGTTTCGCTTCCTGGATCTCCCCAATGTGATGTGGACCCACTACGTGGACTCGCTCATCGGCATTCTGGTGGGTGGAGGATTTCTTTGGTTCGTGGCCGAGCTTTATTTCAGAATCAGGAAAATAGAGGGCATGGGCTTTGGCGATATCAAGATGATGGCGATGGTGGGTGCCTTTCTGGGATGGGGCTATGCCTGGTTAACCATACTCATGGGATCGCTGTTGGGAGCCCTGGTGGGATCCCTTTTCATTGTGATGTTTCGCAAAGGGCGCAGATATGAACTACCCTTTGGAAGCTTCCTTGCTGCAGGTGCCATAGCCAGCACCCTTTGGGGACGAGAAGTGTTCTCTTTCTACTTGAGTCAATTCTAGCCGGGACAATTCATAGATTCTCTACTACAGCGGCGAAACCATCCTCCCTGACTGCGTTCCACGACCCGCAAGCGGGTGCCCCCGGCCTCCTCAACGTACGTACAGTACGTTTGCGGGGGCCTCCCATCGCGCGTGGCGCAACGCACTCAGGCCGGCGTTCGCCCCTTCGTGACGAGAACCTATGAATAGTCCCGGCTCCGGCCCGGGGAAATTTCTTCGTAGTTTTTCCGATTGGCGCGTTATAGCAGAGAAAGGAGAAAAATGTGATGAAAGTAAGAGAATCTGTCTGGCGGGTATCTCTGGGAGTTTTGATACTCCTTCTGTTGGCTCCACTGGTACTGGGCGAAGAAATACCCAAGATCGACCTCAACACGGCAACACTCTCACAGCTGGATGGTCTGCCCGGTATTGGACCGGTGATCGCTGAACGCATTCTGGAGCTTCGCGAGAAGAGTGGTGCCTTCAAGCGAATCGAGGATTTGATGAATATCCGGGGAATCGGTGAGAAGAAGTTCCTGAAGCTGAAGGATCTCATTACCGTCGAAACGCCCAAGCAACGATCAGACGAGCGAAGTCAACAGTCGGGCAGCTAACAAGCGCGTTTCGAGCGCAGAAAACCATTCGTTTTGAATTTCAAATTTGGAATTTCAGCCGGTCTGCCGGCTGCGGTCAGGTGGTCAGGACAGCCCTTAAGAGTCGTCTCGTTTGAGCGTCGGCCGATCCTTCTTCAGAGTTGGTTTTTCATCTGAATCACCATCCGTGCCTTCACGATTGGTCTTGCGCTTGAGCGTGGGCCTTTTGGCGGCACCAGCAGCAGTGGATGAACCGGGAGCAAGCAGGCTGTTGTCGATCTCGATCAGACGGGCCTTGACCCGTTCGAACTCAGAGCCATTGAGCACATATTCGTCCTTGACGGGCAGGTAGGATATTTCCTCCTGGACCTTTACAATTCGGGATTCATGGGTGGGATGAGTCCGCCAAAAGCTGGCGAATTTCCCGGGTTTGCTCTCTTCCTTGGCCTGCAGTTTTTCAAAGAAGGTGATGAAGGCGTTGGGATCATAGTCGGTATTCCACAGGTACTGAGTACCCAGCTGATCGGCTTCTTCCTCCGATTTACGGGTGATCCCGAGAACGGCCAGGGACATCCCCATCCCCAAGGCAGCGTTGATTCCGTATTGGGCCCAGTACCCGCCACCGACGAACATGGCAGGAAGTGCGGCAAACTGCATCAACTGACCCTTGGTCATCCGTTCAGTGGCATGACGGGCGGTCACGTGAGCGATTTCATGAGCCATCA
>CBDUTA010000348.1:0-3898 GCA_965369785.1 uncultured bacterium | reverse complement strand
TGTCTCGAAAGCGCATCCAGTCTCTTAACGAAGCGGGCCTGGAGCATTTGCAGATCAGCATCGACAATGTTGATCCGGATGAGACTTCCATGAAGAGCTTGAAGGTACTGGACAAGAAACTTCGCTACCTGGCCGAGTTGGCAGATTTCAAAGTCAACATCAATTCTGTTCTGGGATCGGAGGTCAATAACCCCGAAGATGCATTGACCATTGGACGTCGAGCCGTAGAACTAGGCTTCACTTGCACCGTGGGCCTCATTCACGACGGTAGTGGAGCCTTGAAAGCTCTGGGTGAGAGAGAGAAACAGATCTTTTATCAGGTGATGGATCTGGGCAGGAAGAGCTATGCTCGGGTGAATCGTTATTTTCAGGACAATCTGGTGAATGGAAAGTCCAACGGATGGCGCTGCCGCGCCGGTGCCCGTTACTTATACGTCTGCGAGGATGGGGTGGTGCACTATTGCTCACAGCAAAGGGGATATCCGGGCGTTGCCCTGAAGGAATACACACGGGAACATATTCGCCGCGAGTATCTCACCCAAAAGCCTTGTGCCCCGAATTGCACCATTTCCTGTGTCCATTCTTCTTCCATGGCAGACTTCTGGCGGGCGCCTCAGACACTCAAGGCCTTTGTTCCCCAGAGTAAACCGGCCGAGGGGGCTCCCTCTAAACCTGGGCCCATGGAAGATCTTTTACAGCTGGAATAGAGGCGCGAAGCGGGCAAGCACGAAATTCTAAAGCCCGAATTCTAACTCGCAAAGTTACAAGTTCCAGCACTGGTTCAGTCGGAAAGGGTGTTCCCATGCAGGGTAAAGTTGAAGAAATTTATGTAGCTCCCCAGGGTGGCGTAGAAATGCAGAAAGTCAGTCAGGTCGAAGCTTTGACCGGCTGTGGGTTGGAGGGTGATCGATACTGCAGTCGAACCGGCTACTGGACCGGCGTGGATGAATGTCAAGTCACGTTGATTGCGGCTGAGGATCTGGAAAACATCCAGCGGACCAGCGGTGTTCGGGTAGACAACGGCGAGCACCGACGTAATCTGATCACACGGGGTGTGGAGTTGGAAAGCTTGAGTGGTAAGCGATTTCAGGTTGGGCAGGCGATTTTGGAATATGATAGACCCCGGCCACCGTGCAGCTATATTCAGTCCATTACAGAACCAGGTATGACCAGAGCGCTTGTGGGGTACAGTGGAATCTGTGCGCGGGTGGTCCAGTCCGGCTTGATTCAAGACCAAGATCCGATCGAAATCCTCTAGCACTTAGCCCGGACTATTCATAAATTCTTTACTGCAGCGACGAAATCATCCGCCCTGTCTTTGTTGCCCTTGGTCGGCCGCCTCAACGTACTTCAGAGAGTACGTTTGCGGGGGCCTTCCGTCGCGCGCCTTGTCAGGTCGGCGCCTTCGTCGCTTCGTGACAAGAACCTATGCATAATCCGGGCTAGGGCAGCAGTTCGCGGGCCCTCGCGAAAACCTCATCAAACATCTCTTCAGTGAGTCGGCCCGTTTGAGTATTCTGCTGGCTGGGATGATAGGAGGTGATCACGATGGTTTGATCGTCCAATGGATGGCTCACGCCGTGGGCAAACTTTGGACGGGGTCTGGGCAGCGGCCATCCAAGCTCTTTCCGAGCCAGTAAATAGGCGTGCCAGGCCACTCTTCCTAAAACCACCACGACACGGACCTTATCGAGAGTCTGCAGTTCCAGCCTCAGGTAGAGTCGGCAGTTGGCCAATTCCGCGCGGGCAGGTTTGTTGCCTGGGGGTGCACAGTGGAGAGCGGCCGTAATATAGGCGTCACGAAGGCGCAGGCCATCGTTTCGCTGTCGGCTGGAAGGCTGAGAACAAAATCCAAACCGGTGGAGGGCACGGAAAAGAAAGTCTCCACTCCGGTCACCCGTGAACATTCGACCGGTGCGATTGGCTCCGTGGGCGGCCGGTGCCAGCCCCAGGATCAACAAATGAGCAGATCTGGTTCCGAAAGAGGGAACGGGTTTTCCCCAGTAAGTCCAGTCCAGAAATGCGCGTCGCTTTTCTCGCGCCACCTTCTCACGGTGTTCGATCAGGCGTGGGCAAAGCCGGCACTGCGCAATTCCTTTTTGAACTTGGCTCAGTGTTGGTTTCATGATAGACGCGCTTCGCGCTCCCGTGCCGGAGCGCTTTACGCGCTCGTGCAGTCGAACGTCACCAGTTTGGCTCGCTAGCCGTCATCAGAGTCGCAAGCTTAGCCTGCGGGACTTCTTTTACTCAATTCTGCACGAAAGACGCAAGAGCAGTGTAGAATGAAAAGCCCCGTGGGCCCCGAGTCGTTCCGAAGGGAAATGGATGATGGAAAAATCAGAGAGCATTAGAAATTGACAGGCACTGAAGCACTGTACGCAATAGGAAGTGTTGTTCTGGTGAGTCTGTTTTCACTTATAGGGATTCTGCTACTCCTGCTACAGGAGAGAATTCTTAACTACGTGGTAATTTTACTGGTCAGTTTCAGCTCGGGAAGCCTCTTCGGAGACGCGTTCATTCATCTACTTCCGGAAACCGTGGCGAGAAACGGATTTACAATCTGGGTTTCCATCTTCACGTTGTCGGGCATTGCCGGATCTTTTGTGGTGGAAAAGTTCGTTCACTGGAGGCACGTTCACTCACCGGCGCACGGGGAAGTAGAAGTCTTCGCCTATATGACCCTCCTGGGTGATGCTGTTCACAATTTTGTGGACGGGGTTGTTATTGTGAGTGCCTATGCGCTGGATATCCGTGTGGGAGTTGCCACAACCATTGCCATATTGTTCCATGAGATTCCCCAGGAGATGGGTGATTTCGGGGTGCTGGTTCATGGGGGCCTCAGCCGGAAGAAAGCGCTCTTCTTCAATTTTATCACTGCCTTAACGGCACTGATAGGAGCGTTGCTCACGATTGTGCTCATTAACTTTGCTCAGCCAATAACGGTTTTCTTAATTCCCTTCTCGGCCGGCACTTTTATCTATATCGCCGGATCTGATCTCATCCCCCAGCTGCACAAGGAGAATGAAGTCAGAGATTCTCTGCTTCAGTTGGTGTTCTTTACATTGGGAATTACAGTCATGTTTTTCCTGGGTTTCGGCAGCTAAAAAGAGCACGACCGCACGAACTCACGAACTCACGAACTCACGAACTCACGAGCGCGCTAGCACGAACGCACGAGAGAATTTGGGGACAGTCCCCAAATTCTCTTCAAGCCGGGCTGGGAAGGTTGGAATAGTGAAAGGCAGAGCCCCGACCCTTTGATTTGGCAAAGTAAAGCGCCTCATCCGCATGAGCCAGAAGCTCAGCAAGGGTGATACTAATCTCAGGAAATGTTGAGCAACCGACGCTGATTGAAAAATTTGGGAGATCGTTGGAATCATGATTCTTGATTTCTTCGATTAACCGCTGAGACAGCGCTCCCACGCCTTCGATGTCGGTTGATGGGAGGAGCATCACGAATTCATCACCTCCACAGCGTCCTGCTAAATCCATGGGGCGGGTGGTGTCGAGAAGAACGGTGGCCAGATACCGCAAGAGTTCATCTCCGACGGCGTGGCCGGATTCGTCGTTAATCTTCTTGAAATGGTCCATGTCTAGGACGATAAGAGAGAGAGGGATATTGTGGCGCCGGGCACGGGAGAATTCCTGGTCCATTCGTTCGGAAAAATAGGCGTAATTGGCGAGACCCGTGAGTTCGTCGGTGCGAGCCTGGGTTTCCAATTCTCGTATAGCCTGAGAATTTTGAAGGCCCAATTCTGTCTGGTCCATCAAAAACTGGAACTTGTTGATGTCCTCCTTACTCCACTGCACCTGATCCTTGCGATAGACAGCAATCAGCGTTGAAGGACGACCCAGTGATTTCAATGATTTTCCCATGTAACCGTGGTAGGGATAAAGG
>CBDUTA010000347.1:0-3907 GCA_965369785.1 uncultured bacterium | reverse complement strand
CCGCCAGGGACTCGAACCCCGAACCTACTGATTAAGAGTCAGTTGCTCTGCCAGTTGAGCTAGCGGCCCATATTTGTTGTCGAAGAAAGGACTCGATTCTATTGATTCTTTCTATTCACTGTCAATCACAGCCCGTCAATACCCCATCGACTTGAGTTCTCGGATGCGAATGTTGGAAGGGGCAGGATAAATGGAAGCTCTCAAAAATTACCTGATCAAAAATTTTGAACAGGTTTTTGTTTTGCTGATCCTGGTCAGTGTGGCCAGCATCAACTATTTGATTCCCTATAAGCTGGCTTTCCTGAATTTCTATTTCATTCCTATCCTGCTTGGGGCCTACTATCTGGGAGTGCAGAAGGCCCTGTTGGGCGGTGTCCTTTGTACCCTGATCGTCACCCTTTATGCCTATCTGTTTCCAGCCTCCTTCATGCCCGCTTTTTCACAGCTTGACCTGTGGATGAATATCCTGGCCTGGTCCAGCTTTTTGATCTTGACGGGAGCTGTGGTGGGGCAGCTGACCACTCGTTTAAAGACCGAGGTGGAACAGGTGCGAGATCTGAACCGCGATTTGGAGGATAGCCAGGCCAGGATTGAGGCAGCGGATAAGGAACTCAGAGATCACGCCGAGAACCTGGAACAGAAGGTCTTGGCCAGGACGGAAAGTCTTGAGAAATCCAAGCATGCTGTCGAAGACCTGAAGAAGAAGGTGGAGGACGCTCTCTATTCGACCATGGATGCCTCGGTCGTCAGGCTGATTATTGAAAAGCGACTTCGCACGGAAAAGAGAAGAATCAGTATTCTTTTTTCTGATCTCAAGGATTTCACCCAGTTTTCCGAAGAAAGAAGACCCGAGCTGGTGATCACCGATCTCAACAGGTTGCTGGAGGAGATGGAAGAGGTCCTTTTGGACTACCGGGCCCATATCGACAAGTACATGGGGGATGGCATCATGGTTGAGTTCGGGGCTCCCATCGACTATCAGCGACACGCCTTGATGGCCACGATTGCCGGATTGAAAATGCAGGAGCGGATCGCTAACGGGAATTACCCTTGGCAAATGCGGGTGGGAATTTCTACGGGGGAACCGATCATCGGACTGATCGGCAATCGGCGGCAGACCTATACCGCTATTGGCGACGTCGTCAATCTGGCCTCGCGGATCCAGGAACTGTGCTCCCCCGGAATGATCACCATAGATGCCTCGACCTATGAGGAAGTAGGGCGTTTTGTGGAGGCGCAGAAAAAGACCGTTTTCTCATTTTCCGAGTCCGAGGATCCGGAATTTGTAAAAAAGATCGCGAAGTGTTCGGAGCAGTTGGATGGAAATCCGGAAGATGTGGATTTGATGAAAAAAATCGGATTCCTGTTTCTCAAGGGTAATTACATCCTCCAGGCGCAGGAGCATCTGGGCCAGGCGCTGCAAGTGGATCCTAATGACGATAAGGTCAAGCTGGCCTACGCCGAGACCACTTTAAAAATGAACCAGATGGACGCGGTAGCCATCCGGGGCAAGAAAAACAGATTGAATCTGTACGAGATCCTGGGGTTGAAGCAACCCCTGGCTGATCGGGAAAAGATTCCCCAGGAGCTGTGTGATCAATATGAGGCGGAAGTGGATAAACTTGTGGACTTCCCGGAAGACATCCTTCTGCCTGCAGAATCTCTGGATGGGTCCGTGGGCCACTCTCGTGTGGTGGGCTTTTTGTCCTATGCGATAGCTGACGTTCTGGGCTTGAGCGCTCAGGAGAAATTGGAGATTCTGCAGGCGGGTTATCTGGCAGATGTGGGCAAGGTGATTATTCCTCATCATCTTCTCAATCGAGCCGGAAGCTTAAGCAAAGATGAGTTTGAAGAAGTCACCAAACACAGCCGGGAATCAGTTCGCGTGTTGAGGAAGATGGGCTATCAGAATTCCTCCATCTTCGAAATCATCGAGGCCAGCCACGAGAGTTTCAGCGGATCGGGTTATCCGTTAGGTCTTTCCGGAGATCAAATTCCGATGGGTGCTCGCATCGTTTCCGTGGCAGATACGTACAATGCTCTCACTTCCTGGCGGCCTTACCGGGATCGATGGGACCATCGGGCAGCCTTCGCAGAGATGAGACGAGATACCAAAAAGGGTAAGTTTGATCCCGAAGTCATGGAAGTCCTGGGAAAACTGCTGCAGATGTAACCGCTGAACGGCTGACAGCCGTCAGCGGAAATTCAAAATTCCAAATTCCAAATCCCAAACAAATTCCAAATTCCAAACCGCCGGCCGGTGGCCGGAAATTCAAAACCCCAAATTCCAAATCCCAAACAAATTCCAAATTCAAAATTCCAAACCTGACCGCCTGAACACCTGACCGAACGCACGACAGCACGAACTCACGAACTCACGGCGCGTTCCGCGCCCAGCTGATACAATAGAGCGCCCATGGAGATTCGTGTTGAACTTGAAGATATCAGCAGCGTGAAGAAGCGCCTCAAGGTAGAAGTTCCTGCGGGTATTGCCCTGAAAGAATTCGATCAGGTGGCCAAGGCCTACAAGCAGCAGGCGCGTCTTCCCGGATTTCGTCCCGGCAAGGCGCCAGTGGAACTCATCAAGCGACACTTCAAAAAGAGTATCCGCAGTGATGTTCTTCAGAAGCTGATCCCCGATTCTTACGACCAGGCGATCCGTGAAAGAGGGGTTCAACCGATCGGTGAACCCAGTCTGGATAATTTGACTTTTGAGGAGGGAGATCCACTGGTCTACGAGGCTAATTTTGAGATTCATCCGGAGATTGAGTTGCCCGAATACAAGGGTCTGAAAGTCACGGTTGAATTGAAGCCTGTGACTCCTGAAGACGTCGAGGAGGAATTGGAGAAGTTGCGCCAGAAGCACTCCCGACTGGTCTCGGTGGAAAATCGGTCCATCAAGAAGGGCGACTATGTGATTATTGAAATCCAGGGGGAATACCTGGATGGGGAAGAAGGTGCTCCGCTACACGAACCCTTTAACGAAAAGAACGTGGTGGTCAACGTGGGGGACGAGCAGACTCATGAGGCTTTCACCCAGGCCTTATTGGGGAGCAAAGTCGGTGAGGAAAAGAAAATTGAAGTCGAGTACGATTCCGATTATCCAGAGAAGAAGTTGGCCGGACACAAGCTGCTGTTCACGGTCCAGATAGGGGAGTTGAAGGAGCAGAAACTTCCCGAGTTAAATGACGAGTTTGCCAGAGATTTGGGTGACTACAAGACAATTAAGGAGCTGAGAGAAGAAATCGAGAAGCGTGTGTCCGTGGAGCGGGAGAAGAATCGCGAGAAAGATTTTGAAAATAAACTCCTGGAAAAGTTGGTCGAGAAGACGAGTTTTGAACTGCCAGAGGTTCTCGTGAAGGAGCGAAGTGACGCGATGTTAACTGACCTGGCTTACGGAATGGTCTCCCAGGGGGTTGATCCCAGTAAGGCGAACGTGGACTGGGCAAAAGTCCGAACGGATTTCCAGCCTCAAGCAGAGCAGCAGGTGCGAGGAAGCATGATACTGGGTGAAATTGGACGCCGGGAGGATATTCAGATATCCACGGAAGAGTTGGAGCAGGAATTGGGAAAAATGGCTGATTCCATGAGTCAACCCAAGGAGAAAGTGCGGCAATATTTTCAGCAGGAGAATCGGATGGAGGGTGTCAAAAAACAGCTGTTTCGAGGGAAAGTATTGAAGATGCTGCTGGAAAGCGCCAAGGTGAACAGCTGACAACCGACAACCGACAGCTGAAAGCTGACAACTTGATCAGGGACAATACATGAAATACACAGTTTTTCAGTAAAGTAGTTGGGGAATGTATACTAAATGTTCAGTGTCTGATCTTCCGTGGCAACCATTTCTCCCGTGGGTACACATGGTAGATGTCAGTCGTCACCTTGTAGGCTCTGACCTGATGGGGTG
>CBDUTA010000346.1:0-3937 GCA_965369785.1 uncultured bacterium | reverse complement strand
ATAAAGCTGCACTTCGGGTGGAAGTCACAACCAACGGCACCAGTGAATTTTCCTACAGTCTGCAACTAATCAGCCTGGACGAGAAGACCCCTGAAGATTTGACGGTTGAAGGGGGAGAGTTCCAGATCGTCGTTGACCCCAAGAGTGCTGAATACCTGAAAGGGGCAACCATTGATTACGAAGACAAGATCGTGAAAAGCGGATTCAAGTTCCTGAACCCTAACAAGCCGGAAGTGCCCAAGTTGGGCGACGGGCCTCGAACGGACCTCACTGGACCCATTGCTGAGCAGGTCCAGCGACTCATCGATACCGAGCTGAATCCGGCTGTGGCCGCCCATGGGGGAATGATTCAGTTCATTGGGGTTAAAGACAACAAGGCCTATTTGAGCTTCGGAGGCGGATGTCACGGTTGCGGAATGGTGGACGTGACTCTCAAGCAGGGTGTTGAGCAGAGAATCCGAGAACTCATTCCGGAAATTGAGGAAGTGGTCGATTCTACGGACCACAGCACCGGCGAGAATCCCTATTACACCTAATTACACCTAAGTGAGCGAGACCTGTTTTCTTGACTTTCATCCATCATTGTTATTGGGTGTGAGTAAAAGAACGGATTGAAAAAGTCATTTTGCAGGGAATTCATGGAAATGTTGTCTTGCAAACAGCCTTTTGATATAAGTCCAAGGCTCTTAAGAGGTACTGTGAAAATGGTTAGAAAACTGCTTCCCTTGTTTCTTTCACTTCCCGTTATGGTCCTGTCCTCCTGCGGTGGAGAAACCTCGACGGCCACCCTCAATCGCATCAGTAGGAACCAGTTCGTCACCATTGCCTCGGTGCCTTTTGAGGGACCGTTACTGTATCAGAGAAGTCAGGATTGGATCGGACCGGATGCTGAGTTGGGTCGGCTCGTTGTGGAACAGATCGCCGAAGTCATCGAAGGGGGAGACGAGATTGAAGGTCGGTGGATTGGAATGCAGCATGCGACTATGGCTTCCGCGCTTGCCAACTCGGAGGTGGATATTGCGTTGGGCGTGTTCGGAATCACCGAGGCTCGAAAGGAGCTGGTGGCCTTTTCCGAACCCTACTACACCTCCGAGCTGGTCCTCGTCATCAATCCCACCCACCAGGATGCCAGGCCCAATCTTCTGGATGGAATGAATGTGGGTGTTCGGGAAGGGACCGCCGTCGAGGAGTTCGTGAAGGAGAAATTTGGCGGAAGTACGATTGTCCCCTTCAAAGGCCTTGATGATGCCATTTTGGCCCTGAGAAGAGCTGAGATCGGAGCCGTCATTGATGATCAGTATATGGCCGCTTTCGCCCTGGACACGGTGCCCGGGGTGGGACACCTTGAGATCATCCCCGGAGTCGTGGGGGCTGTGGACACGGCAGTCGCGGTGCAGAAAAAAGACACTCGTTTGCTGGAAATCATCAATGAGGTCATCGCCCGGGTCAAAGCTGAAGACCTGTACAGCCAATGGCTTCAACAGGAAGCCGAGGCTCAGCTGGCTACGGTCCAGGAGCGCCATCCAGAAAGACTGGAAAGCGACCGTAAGGCCATACTACCCCGGCGCGTGGTGATCCAGGTCAGTAAGGATAACAACTACGATTTTGACATCTATCGAATGGCCAACCTGGCCTTTACTCTCACCGATGAAAAAAGTGGCCAATCCTACAATTCTTCCCGGATCGATTTCAAAGGTCGTACGGGAAGCGCCAACGTCACCGTTCCGCCTGCACGTTACAAGCTTATGGTCAGGAAGATGAACAACTGGTCCCCCGGCACCGTGGTGGTCCAGCCCTCCGATCCGGATCGACTCACCATTAAGATTCGGTTACAAAAGGGAGGGCAGGTGAGGATGACCAGAAGCTAGCCGGGATTATGCATAGGTTTTCGTGACGAAGGGTCCCGCAGGCGTACTCTTGCAGTACGCCGAGGAGCCCAAGGGGCACCCGCTTGGCGGGTCGCATAACGCAGTCGGTGCGCAGCGCACGCTGGATGATTGTGGCACTGGAGTAGACAATTTATGCATAATCCCGGCTAGACACCACTCTCAGTTCCCTGCCCGCGTAGTATACTTTCTTCAAACGAACCGGGAACTTTTCCCTCTACTGCAAATCTAAAGTAAGTAATTAAGGTACTGACGGAATCTATTATGGGAGAACTGACCCATTCCATTCACTCCAAGGCAGGATTTGAGGAAGGGGAAAGTCTCGTCCTGCGTCTGAAGGAAAGGGACGAAGCAGCTTTCGCCGAGGCCTTCCAGCTTTACAAGGATCTGATTTTTAACCTCTCGTTCAATATGTTGGCTGATAAATCTGAAGCAATGGATATCACCCAGGAAGTTTTCCTCACCCTCTATCGGAAAATTCACCGATTCCGGGGAGAGTGCAGTTTGAAGACCTGGCTTTACCGTGTCACCCTGAACCAGGTCTCCAATCGGAATCGCTGGTGGAGACGGCGCTTTCGACATCGAACCATTTCTTTGAGTTTGAACGGGACGTCCGATGAGAAAAAAACAATGGATCTGATCTCGGATCGCCCCCAACCGGACCGGCAACTGCTTTCCCTGGAAGTTCGAAAGGCTCTTCGAGAAGGCATGGATCAGCTTCCCTTTGAACAGCGAACAGCCGTTACGTTGAGGGATCTGCATGGATTGAGCTACCAGGAAATCTCGGACATTTTGAGAGTACACGTCGGAACGGTCAAATCACGAATTGCTCGTGGAAGGAATCGACTCCGTGAACTTTTAAAACCCTACAGGGGCAGGGGGACAGCATGACCTGTCAAGAATTACGGCAACAGATTCACGAGTTTCTGGATGGTGAGCTACCCCCCAGGGATTTTGCTGCTTTCAATGAGCACGTCAAGCATTGTGCTGGGTGCCAGCGCTACCAGGATGAGTTCCATTGGATCAAAGACGCCCTTTCCTTTCAACGCCTGTCCCCCTCGGCCCAGAAAGAACTTTGGAAGCGTGTGAAACTCCAGGTGGGGCGTACCTGGAAAACGCGAATTTTGGAGTTTGGTGACGATTTGCGCACCTTCTGGCGGGACCTGGATCGCGGGGTCTTGTGGTCGAAGCTAACGGCTGCACCCGTCACTCTGGCCTTCTTTGCAGCAATTCTGACCCAGTTTGGTCAGGTCGATTTTCAGGAATATCCGATGATGGCGGCTCTTTCGCCTACTTCCAGTTCCCTCTCGGAACCGGTCATAGCTCAGGTTTCCGTGCACTACCGAGGTACGGAATTTGAGGATCTCATGACCGCTGTCTGGAAAATCCCCTTCGAGGACTCCTTGTCCCTGGTGGCCAGCATCACGCCCGAGGGTTCCGCCAGAATTGGAGATGTTCTGGAATACCCCAAGAGTCCTGCCCTTCTCGAGGCGGTGGAGCTCACTCTTAGTGGGGGCCACTTTCAGACGGTAAACACCCGGAATCTTGACGATTTTTTTGTGATTTATTCCTTCCAGAAGGTTGACGTCTATGGGAAGCGCAGGGGGTTGTAGTGATACCGAACTAAGGAATCGAGACCACGGTCTTTCCGGTGCCGATGTTCCCTACCGAGTCCACCACCCGCAGGGTGATGGCATGCTCCCCTGGCTCTAAATTTTCAATCCCCAGTGTGTAGTGTTCCGAGTCACTATCCGCGATTCCATCCCCGGGAAAGAGAATATCCCACGGTCCCGCATCGACCGAATACTCGGCTTGATAGACCACACTCCCTTTGGTTTGAACCGTAAAGTCCAGGGTGGCCCGAGTTCCCTCGACTTGCGGCACTCCCACTTCCAGGGAGGGGGAGGAATTGGCGATCACAAAGGACTTACTGACCATTTCACTTTCCAGAGCTTGTGCGGAGGGGTTACTGACACGGTCAGAGACCGTCACTTTGACCCAGTAGGCTCCGTCGGGAAAACTCACTCCATCGATGGTGTAGTAGGTCTCCG
>CBDUTA010000345.1:0-3947 GCA_965369785.1 uncultured bacterium | reverse complement strand
TGCAAATTTACAACGATACCGTGATCGCCTTTGGAAAAGATGGCCAGGAAATCTTCCGCACCACAGTGGAAGAGCCCATACACGTTCGGGACCCCAAGCATCAGAACTCGATTTAAGGAGGACCACAGGATGTCGAAAGCAACGACCACAGATCGGGGTCCAACCCAAGCCAAGGAATTAGCCCTTTGCCGCAGTACCCTCTCCGGGGCCTTATCCCTCGCTTTTCACCACCCGACGGCTGAGATCCTTGCCGCTCTCAGCTCAGAGAAGATCCGGGTGGGCATTTTACAGGCCGCTTCCTGTCTGGATGAGCAGCGAGGAAACCCGGAGCCGATTGCCCCGGACTCAACCCAGGAAGACCGCCCATTGAATCTGAGGAACAAGGCTGAGCTCTGGCTGAACTCACTTTCCTCCCTCTGCTTGGATGACCTCTTGAGCGCCCACGGACGCCTGTTTGGACACACGGCGCGAGGACTGGTCTGCCCTTACGAGACGGAATATGGCCAGGAAGGACTGTTTCAGCAGCCCGCCCAGTTGGCCAATCTGACCGTTATCTACGGGCTCTTCGGACTGAAGGTGCGACAGGTCGAGCGAGAGCGCCCCGACCACATCAGCTGCGAATTGGAGTTTTTGGAGTTTCTCTTCAGAAAACAGGCCTATGCGCTGGAGCACGGTGATAAATCCATGGAAAAGGAGACGCGCAAGGCCACCCGGCTTTTCCTGAAAGAACATTTGGGTCGCTTTGGGAGAGCCTTCGGAGCCCAGATGAAGAAGCACGATCGGGAAGGCTTTTTGGGAAAAGCCGGCGACTTCACCTTTGAGTTTTTGACCGTCGAGTGCCACCGGCTGGATCTCGATCCAGGCCTCATGCAGCTGCCCCTTCGCTCAACCGCTGAGGATCAGGTGCCCATGGCTTGCGGGGGAGAACCTGACCTGGTGCAGTTAGGTCACTAATGAAACTCGCACAACCGGCGCCCCCTTATCGTCTCGAATTTGATCCCCGACTCATGGAAGATGCGGTCCGGTCGCACATCAGCGGCCACGCCCAGGAAACTGAATTTCATCGAGAGCGGGAACGGATCTATGAAATCAGGGATGAGGAAAAACAGGGCAAGCGGTTCAGTGAGCTTCACCAGCAGTGGTTCATTCGTCTCGATTTGGCACATGCCGTAGAAAAGGCTCTCGGCGACTATCCCTTGTTGCAACGCGACACCAAAGGCTGCCGCGTGATGTTCGCTATGTTCTCCAAACAGGAAGGGGCAGACCTGTATGGGGACTCCCCTGCAACGATCGTCATCAAACTGCGTCCCTCGAGCCTCCTGAATGCCTCGACGCTCCTGGCCTACCTTCGCCACGAGTTTATGCACCTTCACGACATCCTTGACCCCTGTTTCGCTTACCAGCTGGAATTGCCGCAATCTGAGGTGGGCCCCACCTACGACAACCTGATTCGCGAACGCTATCGAGTCTTATGGGATACCTGGATCGACGGGCGATTGTTTCGTCAGGACCGGTCCTCAGAAGATGTGAAGCACAGGCGTCAGGCCGAGTTCAAGACCACCTTTCCCATGCTCGGCGAGGGCTGGGAAGCGAAATTCTGGCAATGGTTTGACCGGCCCGTTCACAGACATGAGGATCTGCTCGCCTTCGCCTTGCATCCGGAGTCCGAGCATCTCCAAAACAATCCACAACAGACCCAGACCGGACGTTGTCCTCTCTGTCGCTTTCCTTCCTTTGACCTGCAAAACGGTCGAGATGTGCCCCCTCCAACAGTTCAGGAAATTGTGGCAGATTTTCCCGACTGGACCTCCGATCAAGGATTGTGCCGACAGTGCAGCGATCTCTATCAAGCAAGAGAGATGTCCCGAGCGGCTGAAGCTGCGCTGCCGGGAATCTAGTGTCTCGTCCCATGAATCTTCCGATATCTATTTCGAACCTAAGATATTCTTCGTGAGAGCCTATGAATAAAGAAAAAATACTTTTCACCTCAGTCTGTCGGCCTTTCGGTGGCCCCGGAGAAGGCGATTCTGTTGGAGCAGAGCTCTTCCATGCTCAGGTCACTAGAGCTCAAGGCATTTTCAGCCCTCGGCAGGTGATTCGTTGTTGGGCAATCGACTACATTGCCGAAAACATTGAAGCTTCCTGTGTGGTTCTTCATTACCCCTCGGAACGGGAGTTTATTCGTGAACTCAAGGTCAGTCACTATGACTATGTTGGGATCAATTTCGTTGTTGCCACTTTTCACAAGGCTCATCGCATGGCAAAACTCATTCGTCAGCACGCCCCGAATGCGAAAATCATTCTGGGTGGCTACGGCACCGTTCTACCTGATGAGATTCTCAAACCTGTAGCAGATCATATCTGTCGCCAGGAAGGCATTGGCTTCATGCGACGTCTTTTAGGGGAGCAGGAGGAATACACATTAAAGCACCCTTACGCGCCGATCCCTGCCCCGAGCGTGTATTCTTTTCAGCGGAATGCCAAGGTTGGACATCTGACAGCAGGACTGGGTTGTCCCAACGGTTGTGATTTCTGCTGTACTTCCCATTTCTTCAAGAGGAAGTACCTCCCCTATCTCAAAACCGGCCGTGAAATCTATCAAGAGCTTCGCTCCATGGAGCGCCAGGCCCAGGAACGGGGTGACAGACTCACCGGGATGGTTTTCATAGACGAAGACTTTTTTCTCTACAAGAGGCGGGCACAAGAATTCCTTGAATGCGTGCGTGAAGGCGGAAAACCCCTCAACATCATGGGCTTTGGAAGTGTGCGGGGTCTCTCCCACTTTACGGCTGATGAAATTGCTGAGATGGGCTTTCAGATTATTTGGACGGCTTATGAAGGCACCGAATCAGGCTATCAAAAACTCAAAGGTAAATCCCTCGAAGATCTGTACTCTTCACTAAAATCTCGGGGTGTGGCTATTCTTTCTTCGATGATTGTTGGCTTTCCTTACCAGGACCATTCCCAAATCGTGAAGGAATTTGATCGGCTCATGGTTTTAGGTCCAACCCTCACCCAGATTCTCATCTATTTCGCCTTTCCAGGAACACCGTTTCACCAGGAGGTGGTGACGGAAGGGCGTTATTTACCGGAATACCAAGACAATCCAGACCTCCGACGCTGGGACGGGTTTGCCATGCATTTCAAGCACCCCAACTTTGAAGCTTCTGAATTGGAAGCCTTGCAAAAGGACCTTTACCGTCAGGACTTCTTGCAATTGGGCCCTTCATTGATGCGGATGATGCGCCTGTGGTTGGAGGGCTATCAAAACCTGCGCAACTCGCCCAAGCCCTTGCTGCGAGCACGGGCTGAGCACTTATGGCGGGAACTCATGACTGCCTTACCCGGAATTTACCCAGCCATGCTGGTGGGACCCACTCGGAAGACCCGTGCCCAAGCCCGCCAATTGTTATGTGAAATTCGCCGTGAAATGGGGACCTACCCTCTCAAAGAGCGACTGATGGGTTGGGCCACGCTTCCCCTGGCCACCTGGACCTGGCTCGCCTTCAAACTGAATATCTTTCAACAACCAGGACTCTTGAGAATTGAACATCGGGTGTCCCCTGCACAACGCCGCTGGAAAGCCAAATCATCCGTCATGCGTCTTCAAGGGGGTTTTCATGCCAAGCCCTTGCGGGTGCTTGCAGAAGATCTTTCGCGCAATGCCAGGAATCTACTGACCGGCGTCTTCCCACGAAGCTCTGCTTCCAGCGAAGAACTTTCAACCAGTGCTGCAACTCAATCGCTGACGATCGACCCCAATTAGAGCCCGCACTTCCTGAGACTAGTTCGTCGCCTTGTGACGAGAACCTATGCATCATCCGGACTAGGAAGAGGGGTCACGAAAGTATGCTGATCCAGATTTTTTGTGTAGGGGCGCACAGAAGGGCGCCCAAAAAAAAGTTTTAAAAAAATGCTCATTGGCGCACCGCAGTTCGCCCCAACCG
>CBDUTA010000344.1:0-3953 GCA_965369785.1 uncultured bacterium | reverse complement strand
GAAGAGATCGAGGACATCCGAACCATCCTCAAGGAAGTAACCAGCGCCGATCGACAAGTGCGAACCTACGAGAAAACGGAAAGCCTGGAAGCCGTCGTCGACATGCTGGCCGAAGAGACCATGATGGGACTGTGAGTTCCTGCTTTCGTGAGTTCGCGCTTTCGTGCTTTCAAACATTCCCCGGATGTATTTGTTTGGAATTTGAGATTTCGAATTTAGGATTTAGTATCCGGAATACTGAGCGCCCCTTCGGGGCAGCTCAGTATTCCGGATACTGGCGTCCCAGCTTATCGGTAGGAATGGAAACCTTTTTCAGGCGCATGATTTCCTGAGAATCGATCTGGGCAAAAAACTCCATGGCTCGCTGGTAGATGGGAGCTCGGCCTTCAGCACCTCCATAGCGTGGCGGTTTCTCACCCGGACCTCCCGGCCGCCCGACAACGATCCGCCCGACCACACCGAGTCCGACGTGGCTCCTGCTGAAGTAGTCATAGGTCCCCTCCACATCGAAAGTCCAGCGGAAGGTGTCGCCCTGACTCATCAGTCCCGAGTCAAAAGGCTCGGCTCCCTCGGGAATACGCAACTCCTGATTGCCGTTGGAAGGATGAAAGGCGGTGACGGTCGGTCCCCAGCGTGTGGACAGCCACTCCACCGTCTGTCCCTTTTCAACAAACAGTCCAAAGGGCTCGAAGTACCACATGCCCATGGGATAGCTGAGCACCACTCGGACCTTAGAAATTCCATCTTGAGCACCCAGCAGGCCATGGGCCAAAAACAGCGGTCCGGCCGTGATGGCTTTCAGTAAAGTTCTTCGGCTCACTTTAGACGGGTTCTCACTCATCTCTTCTCCTGCACTTATTTTCCATCGATGCTGAAAGCATAAAGGGTATAGGGGGGTGTTCCCACCGTGCCACAAGTGGTGTAAAGCGTGCCGTTGGAGATGGAAATTCCACCCCGCCGAGGACCTGGAAGCTGGTAGCTCCAGAGAGGCTCCCCGGTTTCCACGTGAAGGGCCTGAAGGGTACCATCGACCAGACCCTGATAAAGCAGCCGGTTGCCCACGGCAATCGTGTTTTGGGCACTGGAGGAGTTGGGCGTCCACCAGAGCACTTCTCCCGTGTAAGGGTGCAGAGCCACCGTCACCGACAGCGTCTCCCGATACCTCTGGCCCTGGCTGTAGCCGAGAGAATTCACATCAGGAGAGGTGACGGAAGCGGAAGAGTTCGAGATCAGGTAGATCTTATTGTAGGCAAAGGCCGTGGCATTGAGGGCAAGCCCGTCGTTGGTCACCATCGAGCGCCAGTAGGGCTCCCCGGTGTAGCGATCGAATACGTGAAATCCGCCCGCTTTGGTCCCCGCTCCCACGCAGCGCCTGACCGTGTTGCCTCGGAAAGTGGGGTGTTTGGCCTCAAAGAGTACCGGGTGGGTGTGAATGTCAAAATCATAGGGATCGCGGGGACGGATCTGCCGATACCAGAGCAACTCGCCCGACTCCATATCGTTGGCCAGAACGCTCTCGGTAAAAAGTATAGGCCCCCCGGGAAAGGCTTTGGGATTTCCGGTGACATTGTAAACAATGCCCTGCTCCGTATCGATAGCCGGAGCCGTCCAAACCGATCCCCCTGCCGTGGGAGCACCGGGCACCGTCCAGAAACGCCAGCGTACGGCACCGGTTCCGGCGTCCAGACAGGCAAACTGACCCTTTCCTGAAGACACCCCGATAAAAACCTTGCCGTCGTAAACCAGAGGCGAAGAGGAAATATGAGTCTGATTGGGACCCACATCCGGGTCCAACTGGGTCGACCAGATCTCCCGGCCGGTGGCGGCATCGACCGAATGGACCTTCCCCGTCCCTGCTCCAAAATAAAGACGTCCACCGTCGTAAAAGGCCGACCCCCGCATCTCCGTCGGCGAGTTGGGAGGGCGAAGGTCGGCTATCGGTTCACCTGGCTTCAAATTCCAGGCGTTCATCTTCCACTTCATTTCCCCCGTTTGGGTCTCGGCCCCGTAGAAATGGCCATCATAGGAGGCAAAGTAGACCCGGTCTCCCACAACCACCGGGGTGCTCTGGATAAAATCCCCGGCCAGGTCGAAGGTCCATTTCACCTTCAATCGACTCACGTTGTTGGGAGCGATGGTATTCTCATGGGGATTGAACCGGGTGTTGTGGAGATCGTACCCAATCATAGCCCAGTCCCCTGCTTTCACTCCGGCAGGAAAATAGCTCTGCTGGGGCAATAGCGCAGCCAGCCCCGAACGGGTTGCGGCCAGCATCCCACTCCCCATGGCCATGGTGGACAGAAAACGCCTCCGGTCCAGTCGATTTTTTCTCTGAATGGATTTCACGAAAGCTGTAGCCGTGCTCTCTCGATGGGACATCCTGCCTCCCTAAAGGTGTGGGGCCCATTCTTGCCGCTCCCTCACGCGGTGTCAAGAAGCGCGCAGTCGTGAGTTCGTGCTTTCGTGCTTTAGGAATTTGGGGACAGGCCCAGAATTCTTGCCTAAAGCCCTTCTATTCCTGGAGAATTTTTGGGGCTGGCACCGAATTCTTCTAGCTAACTAGCTTCAGCCACTTCCTGGTCGGCTGGGAAATCAACAAGAGAAGGAAAGTAGGAGTTGTTCACCTGCAAGGTCCGAGGGCCGAAGTAATTGATATAACGTTGTGTCCAATGCTCCCAAACCCTGTCGGCATCTCCCAGCCACTGTTGGTAACGTTCGGTTCCCTCCAGAAACAGTTCCTTGACCCCGCCTGTTCGAGGCGTTTGGTTGGAAAGAAATAGGGCTGGATTCTTCTTTATCGGCAACTTGAAAGGGTCGACATAGGCTCTTATGCGCGTTACTCCCTGGCTGAATCCATTCTTCACTTCGGATTCAAGGATTAAATCAAATCTGTCGCGATGACTGGATCGACCCGGCGCAAGCCGTCCCAAACTGAAAGTCATCCCCTCGTACAGAGTTTCCTCTTCGTGAAAGTCGTGAAAGAAGACAAAACCCATGAGGTGCGGATCCTGGTGAAGGTCCCGGACATACTGAGAGGACTCTTCATCCAGGTCTGGGAATTCTGCAAGAAAGTTCTTGATCACCGAGTCTATCAAGGATTGATCCTTTTCTCTCTCCAGTCGAAAGGAGTTAAAGATGGTCATTCCATATTTGTTCTGTGGTCGCGACCAGCCCATTTTTCTGGCCTGACGGTAGGATTCCAGAGCATTCATCAACAGCCTCAGAATAAAGGACGGCTTCTTGTCCTGATCCAGGTGCTTCAAAACAGACTGATATTCCGCCTTATTTTTGATAGTCGTTACTTGCTGACCCATCTTTATCTCACCTCCTGAAAAAAGGACTCCAAACTCGACGTCATTTCTCTGCAAGCAATTGAGGCTCCACACCGGGATGAGTCGATTCCTTCAGTCATTCTCAAGAGAACGAGCAGGAAACCACACAGAATCGTCAAGTCGTTGACAGTAGAACAGGTCCCAGCGGGGACTGAGAAGGAGAGAAGCTTTTTCGATGGGGGTAGCTTGCCATCAGTGGCTGGCCCCTAGGAGCGATTTCAGGAAATCATTTGGAGAATTTACTTTTTCTCTTTGCCGCCTGCTTGCTCACGATCTGAACAGCGGCGAGAAAAATCAGGGAACCCACAAAGGCCGCCACCAGATCCTCGAAACTGATGGCCAGTTCTCCCAGACCCAGATCGATCCCGAAAAGATCGAAGAGAAAACCTCCCACAGCCGCCCCAATCAGGCCGACGCCCAGGTTGGTCCAGCGCCCGAACCCTTCACGGCTGCGCTTGATGACCCTTCCCACCAGGGAACCAGCCACAGCACCAACAATCAACCAGACAATGACTTGAAAGACGGTGATTTGCATTTCCTGTCTCCCTAAGTATATCTAAGCTTGAGAAAGGGACAGAAGTTTTTTTGATGCCCATGGTCGTGCGGGCGCGCGGAGCGCGC
>CBDUTA010000343.1:0-3966 GCA_965369785.1 uncultured bacterium | reverse complement strand
ACGAGTACAGGACTTGTTTGAAGGAAGGTATCCTGGCTACCAGCGCAGCGATACCGCTTATCATGACTTCAGGCACACTTGCCGGGCAACAGTGGCGGTGGTTCGCATCCTAGACGGACACATTAAAAGCGGGAAAGTTCCGGCTGTGAATTCGCGCGATTTCGAGCTGATTATCGCCGCTATCTTGTTACATGATAGCGGCTTCATCAAACAAGTCGGTGACAATGAGAGCACAGGGGCCAAGTACACCCTCACTCATGTCGAACGGAGTAAGAAATTTGCGGCAAGCTTTCTCCCAGAGTTTGGTCTCACCCTTGATGAAATCATTCTCATACAACTTGCTATCGGCTGTACCGGCGTCAAGGTTGACGTTGACAATCTTCCTTTTTACAACGATCAGGAACGCTTTCTGGGTTGGGTCGTTGGCACGGGTGACCTACTCGGTCAAATGGCTGCGCCTGATTATCCCGAGAGGTTGTCTGGACTCTACGAGGAACTAACAGAGGCTGTCGCTTACTCAAACACCGACGGCTACTGGAACGAGGTCTACGACAGCGCCGAGGATTTGATGAGCAAAACGCGTAACTTTTATGAAGGCTACGTCAAACAGCTGCTGGAAACACAATGGGGCGGGGTTCATGAGGCACTTCTACACCACTTCAGCGATGGGAAAAACCATTATTTTAAGTCAATTGAGGCGAACCTGGACCATATTGAACAAAGGATTCAAACCGCCGGCGTCTAGGCCCGGTCGCCACAATGAAAAGAGAAGCATAGAGGACCTCGTTGCTTACTTTAGGCGGAGGCAAATATGCTCCTAAGGTACTGTCAAGCTAACGATTTGAACCCCCTTGTAACGCTTCATGACAGTCTCTACGTTGTTGATTCTTCGTTCCAGAGCAGACTGGTTTCGCATCGAAAACGCCGAAATTTCCCCTAACTTGACAATACCGTTATTTCACCTGAACCTCCCTTAAGTTTAGGCACTCTATCCTCAAGTCCTCGCAAAACCTTCAGAAAGACTAATAAAGGACCCCGGACACCCTTCACCTCGCAACAACCGCTGAAGGGTGATCCCGATCGCGTACATCTACAAGCCAAAAGCAAGGCAGGTACATATTTTTATTCCTCGGAACCGGCAGGTGAACGCTTCCATTAGTCAGTGTTACGGTTCTTGATCAGTTTCCGGTAAGGGCGTTTTACGTCCAAGTGGCGTGGCTTTCGACCAGCGAGTCTAGGTTCAATGTGTTCGCTAGAATGGATCCAGTGCGCTGTCTGATTCCGCGATGCGGACACCTTAGAGCCTCTCATCGATTCCGATTGCGCTTGACTTCCCGTAACCTTATCCTTTAGATAAGATTTGACTGTCTGTGGAGGGGTCCGTGATCGGTCAGACGATCGCTCACTACAAGATCACGTGTATGGTCAAGTCAGGGATATTCTTGGGTCTTCGAGGCAAGAGCGGGCTGCTCTGGAGCAAAGAAGCAACCACTTAGAGATTGTCATGAAGGGTTCATCGGGGGAGCAAACGTTAACTTGACAGTACCTACGGAGAACGTGGGCTCGAGCGTAGCGGGCACCCCTGACCTCCGGCGTCCGGTCCTGCTCTATTCCGGCCGCTGAAGGTTTTGCCGATGGGCGGCGAGGGTCGTCGCCACGCTTGACCGACGCGAAGAACTGGCACTGCTTCCGTTGGCCGATGAGGAGGCCGAGCACCTGCTCGCCTCGGTGCCGGAGGAAAAGCGCCGGGAATGTTGGTGGCTCGTACGCCGCAATGGGACGCCATTCGCGGGCGACGAGGGTGGGGGCGTTATGCTCTTCACCGAGGTCCAGCTCACCCGACCACTCGGCCGCGTCCTTCGCACGCTCCGACTGTCCCCGCTCATCGACGTCCTTGACAGGGTCTTGGCTCAGTATCGTAAGCGCCTTGGCCGGTTCTTCCCCGAGGGTCCTGCACCACGGCGGTATCCCTAATGGGACGGATAACGCAAAAATTGGTGAGTTCCATCTGGACGGGTAGTCGGCAAACCGGACTCCTGGTTAGGGGACGGGTTGGGCGTTATACGTCCAAGTGGAAGAAAGGGCGGCCGACGAGCGCGTCCAGAAGCGGCGGCGGCGGCAATTCCCTCCAACACACAGCCTCAACCGCCAACAGGTTGTGCTTCGCGATTCGATCTACTTGCAGCTTCGCTAAAAGGAGACCTTGATCTCTTGCTTGTCCTCTCCAGCCATATTCCGGATGCTGATCTGGGCAGCCAGGTTTTTCGCCACCTCTACGAAAGCCTGAGCCTGCAAAGAGCCAGGATGGGAGAGGACCACTGGCCTTCCTCGGTCGGACTGTACACGGATGTTAGTGGATAGAGAAATCTCTCCCAGAAAGGGTAGCTGCATACGTTTGCTTATCTCCCGCGCTCCGCCTGTCCCAAAAATTTCCTCTCGCTCACCACAATGGCTACATAGGTAGTAGCTCATATTCTCGATAATGCCGAGAATCGGGCAGTTTAGCTGGTTGAACATGAAGATCGCCTTCTGCGCCACATTCAACGCCACATCTTGAGGCGTTGAAACTACCACAGCACCCGTGAGGGCAACCTTCTGACACAGGCTCAACTGGATGTCGCCCGTGCCAGGTGGCAAGTCGATGACCAGGTAATCCAAGTCGCCCCAGTCCACTCCTCCCAGGAACTGGGTTATCATCTTGTCGAGCATCGGTCCACGCCAAATCACTGCCTTCTCTTCAGGAAGGAAAAAACCCATGGATATGATTTTCAAATCATATTGAGTGATGGGAATAATTTGCTGGTCTGGCCCAGACATGGGCTTCTCTGAAATACCCATCAAGGTGGGGATACTGGGTCCATAGACATCGGCGTCCATCAATCCGACCCGGGCACCCGTTTGTGCCAGAGCCACCGCCAAGTTTGCACTGACGGTTGATTTACCCACTCCTCCCTTTCCACTGGCCACGGGGATGATGTTCTTCACACCAGGGAGCAGACCCGGATTTTCCGAAGAAGACGGCCGAACACGCGCTGTCATCTCGACATTGGCCTCTTCAATTCCGTCCAGTGCAAGAATCGCCTGCTTGGCCTCCGCTCTCATCTGATCCTTGACGGGGCAGGCAGGTGTCGTTAGTTCAATGGTTACGGCCGCCACACCACCACAGAACTTGACGTCTTTTACAAAGCCCAGTGAAACGATGTCACGACCCAGGTCAGGATCCTGAATAGTTTTCAACGCCTCTAGAATCATCAACTTGTCAGTTTCAGACATTCTTTGCTCCGGTTATCCATGAGTTCGTATCTGAAATACTGCTAGCTCAACTTGGTTCCGGTAATTCCAAGGTGGGATTCCGCTTCGTCGATCCTTGATTTGGAGGCAGATGCGACAGACTTTGCTCATAGTTAGGTTAACCTATGACTGAGCGATCTTTTTATCAAAGAAGCCAACTAGGGGGAGAGGTCTGCAAATCTTTTTTTACTTCTTTCATCGACTAAGATCATTCCAAGTTATTTATGGATCGCTACCTCTCGAAAGGAAGCTTCATCTGGTTTCTGACCACTCTGCGAAGCCGCCTTTGAGGCTGCGAACGTGTTGAAATCCCTGCTGCTTTAGGAACTGTGCTGTCTTCAGGCTCCTCTCACCGTGCTCACAATAGACAACGATCTCGCGTTCTCGAGGCCAACTCTTGACAATTTCGTTGCCCAGTTTCTCATCCACCCTCTGGGACCTCTCGATCTTCCCTTTCTCGACTTCATGAGGCTCCCGGACATCCAAAATCGCCACATCCGAGTTGGCGGAAATCTGCTCTTTTGCTTCCTCCACTGTAATCTGCAGCTCAGCGAACGGATCGTAGACCTCAACGGATTCATCCACCTTTTCCCCGCAGTACTTGTCGTAGACGCTGGTCAGCATCTTGGTCAAGACCTCAACCGTCTGACCTTCGATTTGATGTCTTTCGATCAT
>CBDUTA010000342.1:0-3991 GCA_965369785.1 uncultured bacterium | reverse complement strand
AGTCTGTGGATTCGGCCGGCCACCATAGCCTTGGCAATGTCCGAGATCGGCGTATTCTCCGGCACGGTATAAATGGTTGGGGTCATGATGTCCCGCACCGACAAGGACTCATTTTCTTCAACGTGCAGCTTTACTATTTCGTCCGGACCGAGTTTGTCCTCCCACCCGTGCTCATAAAATCCGGGGGTTGACCCTTCCAGGCGCATGGTGGCTTCTGTGGTGGCGCTTTGGGCGATATCCGTGCAGGACACGACACCCACGACTTCCCCCTCCGAATCCACCACCGGTGCACCCAAGATTTCTCTTTCGGTCAGAAAGCCGGCTAATTCCTGAATCGTCATATCATCTCTAACGGAGAGCACATCCGTGTTCATGATATTCTTGGCCGTCAGGTCCTTCATGAGTTCCTCCTGGTTAACTATCAGCTGTTCAGCACCGACTCACTATAACACGCGAGATACTGAATGGAGTGGAGTGATAAAATGAGGTTGTCTCAGCCTCGGGAAAGGTTTAACATAAAGCAGTAAAGTAGAGAGTGTTATGCCAACTCGCTTTTTCTTTAGACTCCTTATTTTTTCTGTGTCGTGGATTTCACTGACTGCCGTGGGTGCTCCGCTGACCTCGGTGGCAGTGGCAAGCAACCTTCAGGCATCCGTGGAAATGCGTGCCATCGTCCATTTTTTCCGGGGGGCCAACTTCCAGCGCGATGAAGAGATGAACGAGGCCATAGATGAATATCAACAGGCACTGAAGCTGGATGACCAGTTTACCGAGGCTTACAATAACCTGGGCACGGTCTACTTCGAAAAGGCGGACTATGGAAAGGCCACGGAACTCTATGAAAAAGCTCTGGATCTCCACGAGGGTTTTGCTGCTGCCCATGCCAACCTGGGTACCGTTTACGCCCGCCAGGCTCACCGGATGAATGTGAGCCAATTCTATCGCAGAGCAATTGACCATCTGCAGAGAGCCATCGAATTAGATCCCAATCTGCCGGAGGCATACAACACGCTGGGAATCGTTTACCACAGACGGGGCGAGTACCATCGATCCTCCGAGTTTTTTATGAAGGCCAAACAGGTGCGGCCCAGTTATGTCGATGCCTACAACAACTTGGGATTTACGTTGAGCCGTCTGGGCCAGTTGGATCGGGCCAGGAAGGAATTGCTGGCCGCTCTGCAAATTGATAGTCATTTTGCCCCGGCGCGGCACAATCTGGGAATGCTCGATCTTCGGGGTGGGGATCCTGAGTCTGCGCAGAAGGCTTTGGAGGAGGCCGTCGCCAACAATCCTGATTTTATTGCCTCCTATGTGGAGTTGGCTGCTTTGCATTTGAGGCAGGACCAGGATTTGGAGGCCTTGCAGGTTGCTCGGCGGGCTGTCCGGGTCGATCCCGCCTCAGCTCAGGCTCAGAACATTCTTGGCCTTTCTCATCTCAAGTCGGGTGACGAAAAGTTAGCCCTGGCGGCCCTGGAAGAGGCCGTAAAACTGGATGACAACTTGGCTGAGGGCCATGCCAACCTGGGTGCGTTGCTGGTGGTTCAGGGAGATCCCAACCGTGCTCTCAAGGAGTTGGATCGAGCCACAGAGTTGGACGCGCAGTTGGCCGACCCCTACAAATATCGTGGAAACGTCTTCTTTCGCCAGTCTGAGAGTCAGCGTTCCATCCAAAATTATGCCCGTTACCTTGAACTGGTTCCGGAGGCGACGGACGCAGCACAGGTGAGTTCCCTGATTGAACTGCTTCGCTCAATCGAAGAAGAGAAAGATTCACAGAACTAGAACCGATACTTGGCGGGAGGGTTGGTGTGCAGATAGAGTGTCACCAGCTCCTGGGCAGCCTCTTCAGGCGACTTGTTGAGAAGGACAAGCCAGGATTCTCTGCCAAACCGTTCTTCAATTCGCTGGATCATCCAGCAACCCACGTAGTAGCCCCACTTATTCTGTTGAAAGAGATCATCTCCAGGAGCCTGGGCATCGGCTGAACGGCTGAGGGCATGTCGAATCTGTCCAAAAGATGTCTTGAGTTGTTGTGGTTCCTGGATGATCTGATCCAATTCAGGAAACAATCCGGATGAAAGGGAAAGCCAGGTGGCAATGCCTTCGGTGAGGAGTCCGGCCAGGATACGGGTCTGAACGGAAGAGTGTGACTTTAAGAATCCGGCTTGCATCAAGGCAAGATGATGAATCTCATGAGCGATGACAAAGGGTAATCGTTCCTCGTTTTCAGGGTTCAACACCTCAGCTGAGAGGATCAGCTGAGGATTCAGGGTCTTGGCCGCATAGGGGATGTCCTTGAAAATCCAGAGCTGAAAATTTCCCTCCACGTCCTGGAGAAGATAGCCGTTCGCGGTCTGAATCGCGCCCTCAAGAATCGGCTTCATCCTCTCGGTGAGAACCTGTTCCCAGTCGCTCGAGGAAAGAATCGAGGGACCATTAGGATTCCTTTTCCCGTGGATCGGCCAGGCGGGAAGCAAGGGCGCCGCCTTTGCGGGAAGTTCGACGAGTCGGAGTTCCTCTCCCATCGATACTTCCCAGCCGATCAGGGCGTGGGGTCTTTGCAGCTCCTGAGCCAGGCAACGGGTCCCGGAGCTGAGCAGCACAAGAGTCAAAATACCGACTGAGGCTATGTGTGCTGAGGCTTGTAAAGAGGGTTTCACTGCCACCAATATATCATTCTTGGGACAGGCCCAGAATTCGTTCCTAAATACTGATCATCATTGAGAAATTTTTGGGGCTGGCACCGAATTCCTGTTGACTCTCCGTATCGTATTGTCGTTGACGGGAAGTTACGCGGTCTGTACCATGACGTCCTGTTTTCACGCAAAACAAGGCAGTAAAAGAGGAGAGAAGACGAGCAGATAGGCTGCGGGGTTGAAACCGATCAAAACAGCGATAGGGTGGTTATGAGAAAAATAATTATTTATGGCGCTTTTTTCCTCTTATTAATGCCTTCAATCTGGGCCCAGTCGCCGGCCGGCCAGGTTTCGGGTCAGATTCGTGATGCTTCCGGAGCCGTCATACCCGGGGTGATCCTGGAAGCGCATGATGAAGAAAGCGGTCGCGTTTACTCGGTTCTCACCGATGAGGAGGGCCGTTATGAATTTTTGAGGCTTGCCCCGGGAGACTATGAGGTCTTTGCTTCCTATCGGGGTTTCAAATCCGTTGAGAATAAGAAACTCTCTTTGAGCACAGGACAGGCCATTTCGCTGGATCTGATACTGGAGGTTCAGAATGCCGAGCAGTCCATTACCGTGATGGGTGAGGCAGCCCCGTTAGATCTTTCCAGCCCTCATTTGAGCTCCATCGTGAATGAAGTTTCCTTCTCCTCTCTTCCCATCAATGGCCGTAGTATTCACAGCCTGGCTCTGCTGGCTCCCGGGATGATCCCGGTCCGGGCCAAGGATATTCGCGCGCTGAACGGGACCACTCAAGAGATCAGTGGCAACGGGGCAAGAGGAACCGAGTTCATATTGGATGGAACCGATATTCAGCACCCCATTCTTAAGACCACTCCCGGTGGAGTTTCGGGATTGCTGCTGGGGATGGACTCTGTGCAGGAGTTTGAGGTGCTCAATGATGCCTATCCCGCTTATATCGGGGGAAGTGGCGGTGCCACCGTCAACGTGACTTCACGGCGGGGAAGCCGCATCTTTCACGGATCGATTTATGGATACTTTCGAAACAGTGCTATGGATGCCCGCAACTTCTTCGACAGAGATCCCTCTAATCCCTTCGAGCGGAGCGACCCCCCTTCCTTTAACCGCCAGCAGTACGGAGGTTCTATCGGCGGGCCATTGCCTGGAGAGGAGAACACGTTTTTCTTTAGCTATGAAGGCCTGCGCGAGCGCCTGGGGATGACTCTGATCAACACCGTTCCCAACGATGCGGCTCGGCTTGGGAATCTGCCCAGCGGTCCAGTCACGGTGGCAGAAGAGATCAAGCCTATTTTGAATCTCTATCCCCGGGCCAACGGAAAGGACTTCGAAGA
>CBDUTA010000341.1:0-3998 GCA_965369785.1 uncultured bacterium | reverse complement strand
AACAAAACAAACATGATAAGGTACCTCTCTGTGTGGAACATTTTCAGGTTACTGCTTTCATGATGTTTTCTGTTCTAGGTGGCGCCGTGCCAATGCTTTCCAAAGGGGCCGTTCCTCACCTCTTCTGAAACGACCCCGGAAAATCTGGACTTTTTCTAGAACAGGATCTTCAACGCGAACTGAATCTGCCGCCCGGTGGTAGAAGTAGATCGGATTCGACCGACAGTTGCTGAAGGCACACCGGCTGGACTGCGAAACACGGTGTTAGCCCCTCTTCCAGTCAGACCGGCGAAATTGGCTCGGTTCAAGACATTGAACAACTCGGCACGAAATTGCACGGTAGCCGTCTCACCTACCGACGTGTTCTTGGTCAGCGAGAAATCGACAGTCTGCACTCCCGGGCCGATCAGCGTGTTGCGTGCCAGGTCCCCGAAGAATCCTGCCTCAGCAACCGTGAATACACTTGGGTCGTAGTATTTGTTGGGATCCCTTCCACCGGACAACACCGGGTTGTTATTGGCGCCAGGTTTTAGGCTGGGACGTTCTACAATATCAACAGTTGCCTGGTTGTTGGACCTTTCAAAACTAATCAGCAAATTGATCGGATTACCCGTGGATAGCGTCATGATTCCTCCCAGCTGCCATCCGCCAATTAGTTTGCCAGCGAAACCGTTGAGATTGCCTCCCAGCGGTTTTCCCGGCCCGAAGGGAAGCTCGTAGGTCCCGTTAACAACCCAGTTATGTCTGACATCGAACCACGAAAGCCCGCGACTGGACTTATGGTCGTCGGCAAAGAGTGAGTGAATGCCCCCCACACCATCGTAGGAAGTCTGGTTCGAGGAATCGTCGATAGATCGTCCATACGTGTAAGAACTCTGCAACTGCAGCCCGTCACTGAAACGCCGCCGCAATCCCACCTTGAAGGCGTTGTAAAAAGAATTCGCGTCCCAGTGGAATGCCCGTATTTGGCTGAAGTTCGGGTTCCTTCTCTCAGCATCGGGCGGGAAGAAAGGACGCCCGTTGACGTACTCAGGACGGGCAGTATTGGCGTCGGCAAAGTGACTCAAATGGGTGCCGTGAGAGCCCGAGTAACCCACACTGAGAACCGTCTCCGGCAAGATTTCTTGTTGGAGAGTCAGATTGTACTGGGTTATGGTACTTTGCTCCGGCTGAAGCGTGACCCAGAGGCCTGGAATAAGGCTACTGGGATCGGGAAGACTGGTAAACGCATCCGGAAAGCTGGGCGCTCTCAACGTGGCGCGGGGGTAAAAGGGGACATTGGCCTGCGGCCAGGCATAGTAATTGACCGGTTGGATCAGGTCATGGAAGATTCCTGCTCCACCACGCAACGACGTCTTTCCGTTCCCAAACGGACTCCAGGCAAAACCAAGGCGCGGCGCATAGTTCTTCAGTGACGGATTTTTCGGAAACATGGGGTTACCCACCCGAATCTGAGTATCCATGGGATTGTCCAGGTTCCCAAATCTGCCTGCCACCTCCTTGGGGTTGGTGATGAACTCGTAACGCAGCCCCAGGTTCCAGGTCAGGTTACTCGTCATTCGATAATCATCCTGGATAAAGAATGCGACGAGGCTCTCCCGCATACCCTGTGTGATGTAGTCACCGTAGATGGACTCGAAGCTTTGTACTCTTCCCTGCAGGAAGTTGGCGAGATTTTGGAATTGGTAAATCCCGCGGGAGCGAGATGTTTGGAGGAAGTTGTACTGCAGGCGCGCAATGTTCGCCCCAAATTTTACGGAGTGTTGCCCCTTGGTGAAAACGAGGGTGTCTGCATATTCGAACCTGTTCAGGATTACGTTTGACCCGAACCAAGCAGTTGGTCCCCAGGTATCAAGCCCAGGAGTCCGTATATATCCAAAACCTCGCCCGGGCAGGGGAATAAACTTCATACTTTCAGGAAGATCAGGGATCTGGTTTGGGTCATGACCATCGGCACCCGCGTTCCTATTGAATGAAACGCGAGCCACGTTCAGCAAGGTAGGGCTGAAAATATGCTTCTCTTCCAGAGTAAAATACTGACTCAGGTTGCGACTCCAAAAAGTCCACAGCTCCATTGACTCGACTCGGGTCTTCCGAGCCTGATCAAAAGTGTAGCGAGCAAATAAGGAATCTGAATCACTGAAGCTATGGTCTATTTTGGTCATGAAGTAGTGTTCATTGATGGGCTGAGGATTGGTAAAGAAATACGAGCCAGAGCCGTTTCCAAGGTTTGGGCCATTGGGAAGAGGGAAAGTATCCAGATAGGGCTGTACCCCCGGGTCAACGCCAACATTGCCTCCTAGATGTTCAGGCAGAATTCCCCGATGCGCATCAGCGTCGGGAACAAGGCCGTGGCTACTTGTGGAAAGACGGTCTCTTAAGGCTTCATAGCTGCCGAAGAAAAACGTTTTATTCTGGCGAATCGGTCCACCTATAGTGAAGCCGAACTGGTTGCGCTTAAATGGAGAAGGGCTCTCACCTGGATCAAAAAAGTTGCGAGCATCCAGGGCGCTGTTGCGGTGGAATTCAAACACCGAGCCGTGCAATTCATTGGTTCCCGAGCGCGTCACGGCATTGACGACGCCTCCGGTGAAGCGACCAAATTCGGCGCTGGCGACGCTCGTTATCACGCTAAACTCACGGACCGTATCCACCCCTAACAACACTCCTGCAACGCTTCCCGCGGTGGTATTGTTGTGATTGCGGATTTCTGTGCCATCCAGAAGAAAACTGGTTTGACTGATCCGGGTTCCATTGATGGAAATCTTCTGCCCTTCATTCCCCAGTTGGCTGCCGCCTGCATTCCTGGCTGTGACAATTCCTTCCTGCAGCAGCGCAAGCTGCGTGAAGCTGCGGCCATTCAGGGGAAGATCCCGGATTAGCTTGTCATCCACCAGCGCTGCAACCGTTGATGAGGTGGTGTCCACTAAAGCTGTTTCCCCAGTAACCGTTACCATCTGGCTGATTTCTCCCACTCTAAGGATGGGGTTGATCACCACTTCTCGGCCGATTTGTAGACTGATCCCTTTCACAATGGAAGTCTGAAATCCGCTGAGTTCAGCCCGTAAATTGTAAAGTCCAACCGCGAGACGAGGCATTTGGAAGTAGCCGATGTCGTCGGTAACCGCCGTCCGGGTGGTACCCATTTCCTGGCTGATGACGGTCACGGAGACGCCAGGAATTACCCCTCCCGTCTCGTCCTTCACGGTCCCGGAAATAGTCGCTGTTGTGGTCTGTGCCCACACAGCAGTGGAGACGATAAAAAGAAAACTAACCTTAATCGCGAATGTTTTAAAGAGACTCATATCCCACCTCCTGAAAGATTGAGAGGGTGTAATACCCGGAAATCAGAAGCCATCCATACGGCCAAATACATATTAAGGAACTAAGCAAATTTTGGGCCCATCTATTGACTCTTTTGGAAACAAACAGTGGAAATAGTCACCTCTGAGAGGAGGGAAAGCACTTGCCTTGGGAGGAAAATCCTAGAGTTGTCGCCACGGGATCTCGGAAGGTGTCGGTGCCCCGTTGTCCTCCTTCTTTGATGCCGAGACCAGTTTTGAGGGACACAGCACTTGGTTCAGTGCTATTTGACCCACGACCGTGGGTAGTTCAACCCGAATTACGAGTATCGATGTCCTTTGATTTCACCAATTAAACTGGATTAATACTAGATTCCACAAGCCCTGCATCTAATGGCACAGTTCCTGCTTAGTTCCTTTTACACTGTAACCCTGTTGATGGCAGCTCGGTTCCAGATTGGATCTCCCCGAGCAACCAAGTGTGTGATCTTGCTGTCCTGGACAACAGTTTTTCATCTGGGTTGTGAAATAGATTCCGGACCTTGAGATCGTCATGAGCCACGTCAACCGGGAGCGATCTTCCGTCACCTCTACATTTTTCCTACAGGAGGAGAACGATGCCACGCATATTCAGCAAACACCTTTGGGTTTGTTCTCAGGAAAAGCCAGAGGGGATACCGAGTTGCTCCGCAAGCG
>CBDUTA010000340.1:0-3998 GCA_965369785.1 uncultured bacterium | reverse complement strand
ACCAACCAGGGGGGGCAGTTCAAATTACTTCACTTGACCAAGAAAATAAGAGAGCTGCTGGCGATCACGAAACTGCTCACCGTCTTCGATTGCTATGATGATGAGGAGACTGCCGTGGGGAGTTTTTCTTAGACCGGGTCCGGGCATAGGTTCTTGTCACGAAGCGACGTAGGGGCGAAACGGTAGCTCGCCCCGAACAGCTCAGTACGTCTGGTAAGACGCAGTCAGAGCCGCGGGCTTTTAGCCCGCGGGCTAGCCTGTTTTCTATCCTCCTTTCTAATTTCTCGCCTTCTTTCGGCTTTCTCCGAAGAAACATTGTCTCCTGGCAACCGAGAGTGGTTTAATAGGGGCTTCAACAGGGCAAGTAAGATCTTTGTTCAACAATCTGGAAAGGGAGGAACGGCACCTGGAGCATCACAAGAATCGGACTCTGTATGCTCGGGCTCTTTTCGGGTGTCTGCTGTGGGTGCTGGCGGGCACGGCTAGCGTTTGGGCTCAGTCTTCAGCGGGGCTCGAGAGCGTTTTAGCTCGGCTCAGCGGCTCACTGGAGACTCTGTCGGAGCAGGTGGGTCCAGCGGTGGTGCAAGTGTTTTCCACGGGTTACAGCACAGCGCTGGGGAATGCAGAGTCCAACTTCTTTAATCGGGAGCAAAGTAGCGGTTCCGGTGTCATCCTCGATCCAGAGGGTTATATCCTCACCAATGCGCATGTGGTCCAGGGTGCCAGGAGGGTCCAGGTTCTGCTGGCCAGATCGCTTTTGGATACAGCCGGGGGATCCTCCATTCTCAAACCCAGAGGGGAAATATTGGAAGCCCAGATTGTGGGAATCGATCGAGAGACGGATCTGGCCGTACTGAGCATCCCTGGAAAGGAGCTTCCCTTTCTGGAACTGGGAGATTCTGATGAACTCAGGCAAGGACAATTGGTGCTGGCTTTCGGAAGTCCTTTCGGTCTGGAGAATTCGGTCACGCTGGGAGTGGTCAGTTCAGTGGCGCGGCAGTTCCAGCTCGAAGAGCCTGTGGTTTATATTCAGACCGATGCCCCCATCAACCCGGGAAACAGCGGCGGACCCCTGGTTGACGTCTATGGGAAAGTGATGGGGATCAATACTTTTATAGTGTCCCAGTCAGGAGGAAATGAGGGAGTCGGTTTCGCCGTGCCCAGCAATATCGCCAAGAATGTATTCACGCAGATCCGTAGCACAGGCCGTGTTGTTCGTGGGGAGATTGGAGTGTACGCTCAGACCGTTACCGCAACTCTGGCGGAGGGATTGGGTCTTCCTCAGGAATGGGGTGTGGTCCTGGGCGACGTCCTGCCTGGAGGACCCGCCGACATGACTGGGCTCAAGGTGGGGGATCTTATACTGGCTCTCAATGGTAAAGTCATGGAGAACGGTCGCCAGTTCGACGTGAACCTCTATGGGCATGGCGTCGGCGATCTGGTCACCTTGAATGTGTTGCGGGGTTCCCAGAAACTGACCTTTCAAGTCCGTGTCATCGAGCGAGAAGATGATTTCGGTCATCTTCTCGAGGGGGTCACACCCGAGAATAGCCTGGTCCCTAAGTTGGGCATTTTGGGGCTCGATATTGATGGTCAGATTGCCCAAATACTTTTCCCGCCCAGAAAGCTGGGAGGTGTCCTGATTGCCGCCCGCTCATCGGGCTCTCCCTATTGGCAGGCCGAGTTTTTGCCGGGCGACGTGATCTACTCCATCAATGACCACGAGATCACCAGCCTTGCAAGCCTGCGTGCCCGCTTGGCTGAGCTGCAAACCGGCGATCCCGTAGTCGTTCAGGTACAGCGCCAGGAGACCCTCAGATTTATTGCCTTTGAAATAGAATAGGCTACCGTCGCAAAGAGAAGCGGATAGGGTTCTGGTTCATCCTATGAAGGACACCTTGCCACCGGGGAACCGAGCAACATGGACGAGCTCTGTGGGACAAGGCGCCACTCTGCTTGTCTTGCTCTTTATCTTTTTGATGGGGGTCCAGGGTCTCGGCGACGGTTTTAAACTCCTGGGACGGGATCTTCTCGACGCCTTCTTCACCACCACCGAAAATCCCTTTGTGGCACTGATGGTGGGTATTCTGGCCACCTCGTTGGTGCAAAGTTCTTCCGTGACAACGGTCATGGTTGTGGGTCTGGTCGCTGCCCCGGAACATCCACTGCCGGTGGCCAATGCCGTACCCATGATTATGGGAGCCAATATCGGTACCACGGTCACCAACACCGTGGTTTCCTTGGCTCACATGGGCCGCAAGGACGAATTCATTCGTGCATTTTCTGTGGCCACTTGCCATGACTTTTTCAATTTCATTGCCGTTGCCGTGCTCCTGCCTGTGGAGATGGCCACGGGTTTTCTCCGTCGTGCGGCCGGGAGTTTGGCCTCGACTTTAGGTGGTGTCAGCGGTGTCACCTATGAGAATCCTCTCAAGAACGTGCTGAAAGCCGCCCTCGATCCCCTGAAGAACCTTGCCGGGGCACTCTTCGAGGCCGAGCAGGCTCAGGGGGTCCTTCTTGTTTTGATCAGTGCCCTCTTTATCTTCGGAGCGCTTCTACTCCTGGTGAGAGTGATGCGAGCGGCCACCCAATCGAGCATTGAGGTGTTCATTACTCGCTTTCTGGGTCAAAGCGTTTTTGTATCCCTCCTGTTGGGGGCAGTGATAACGGTGATGGTACAATCGAGCAGCATTACCACTTCGCTTCTGGTACCCTTGGCAGGTGCAGGCTTGTTGACTCTCGAGCAGGCCTTTCCTGTGACCATCGGAGCCAATGTCGGCACCACGGTGACGGCTCTATTGGCCACCCTGGCCGTGTCGGGTGCGAATGCCCATGCGGGTGTAGAGATTGCGCTGGTGCATGTACTCTTTAACCTGTCTGGAATTGCGCTCATCTACCCTGTGCCGTTCATCCGGCGCCTGCCCTTGGTTGCCGCGAGGGCCCTGGCTCAGGCAGCCGTTCAGTCCCGCAAATGGGCGCTTGTGTACGTGTTGGGTCTGTTTTACGGTCTCCCCGCGATACTCGTAGTCTTGAACAAGTTCTTCGAGTAGCCAAGGAGGTGAATATGTTTCGAGAATTGCTCAGTATTTTTCAATCCAAGAACCCGCTGACTGAAATGGGTGAGAACTTTGCCCGGATGCTCAAATTGGCTCATGGGATGACGCTGTCCGCCGGGAGTATCTTTTTTGAGAGAAAAGCTATGCCCGAGGAAAGGGATCAGATCCGCAGGCAGGACATTGAGGTCAATCAACTCGAACGAGCGATCCGCAAGCAGGTGGTGGCCCATCTTTCCATCCCGGGAAACACTCATGATGTCCCTTACTGTCTTCTCTTGATGAGCTTGGTCAAGGATGTGGAGCGCCTGGGCGATTATGCAAAGAATATTTTAGAGTTAGTGGATTTTTGCCCGGATACATTGCCCGATGACGAGATCGTCAAAGAGTTGCTTTCCTACCGTAAGGGGATAGAGGAGGCCTTTCAGGCAGCCTCGGAAGTATTTACCTCGCTGGAACCGGAGCGGGCTCTTGGCTTGATTCGCGAAGGTCGCGAAATTGCCCACGGGAGTGATGCCCTCATTGAGCGAATCGCCGGGGGAAGGTACGATGCGGCTACTACCACCGCCCTGGTTCTTGCCAACCGATACTATAAGCGCATCGGAGGCCATCTTCTCAACGTGGTATCCAGTGTTGTTATGCCGGTGCACAAGGTGGATTACTTCGACGAGGACGAGATCCTATCCCGGCGGTGAATTGTAGGCGGGGACCTGTCGGTGCTTTTTGCCGAGTGGCAAGAACTTCCGGAATGTGGGAGGCACCTCAGGTGCCGAATCCGAAAAAATGCCGCCCTTACAGGGCTCTGACCTGTCGCTCACCCTTCCAGGGGTTTACACCCCTGGCTATTTCATTGCGCCCCTTCGGGGCTCCGGAGGTCATGCTTGGTCAAAGATTCGGCACCTGAGGTGTCAACTTCCAAGACATGGTTTACAGGTATTGTCAGGA
>CBDUTA010000339.1:0-4001 GCA_965369785.1 uncultured bacterium | reverse complement strand
CATCGGCTACTTCGTCATGTTGATTGGCCTGTTTATGGCCTCCACCAATATGGTCCTGGTGGGCGCCGTGCTTTTTTCAATGGTACTGCTTTTCCAGATCGTCACGCTACCGGTGGAATTTGACGCTACTCGCCGGGCCAAGGCCCTGGTCGTCGAGCATGGAATCATCCTGCCCCAGGAGCGGGAGGGCGTGGATCGCGTCCTCAATGCAGCGGCTCTCACTTACGTGGCCGCCGCCGTCAGCACTTTGCTCACCTTGCTTTACTTCTTATTGCGCTCCGGACTGATCGGCGGACGACGCTAAACCGGTCGCAAATCCAAATCCTCTAGAAACATCTTGTAGTGGCCGCTCTCAGAGCGGCCCTCTGCCCCTGTCCGTTCTAAGATAAGGACGCTACACCAACCTCCAAGCAGAAACAAACGCCGGTTGTTCGGATCTCAAACCCGCATTTCTCACACCTGATGGGAGCGAGGCGATTGACGGATCACCCTCAATGAGATAGAAATGAGCCATAGATAACAACCATCAACCCTGTTTAGGAGGATAGTTATGAAGAGATTGCTTGTCCTGTCTGTCCTGGGACTTCTGTCGCATGGATTCGGACTCTCCCAGCAGATTCCAGCTTTAGTGGGCCAGCACGGCTACGCCGACATGGTCCTGTTCAACGGCAAAATTGTCACCATGGATGACTGGAGTATTGTTCCCAATACCCCCGGGCACATCTTTCAAAGTATGGCCATCACGGGAAACAAAATCATGGCCCTGGGAACCGATGCCGAGATGAGGAAGCTGGCTGGACCCGCTACCCGTTTCATCGACGTCCGGGGTAAAACCGTGATCCCTGGCCTGATTCAGACTCACTACCACCTTTTCGGTCCCGCAGCCACCAAGTACGGACCGCAGGTCGGCCTGGCCGACCCGAGCATACAGCTCACCGTGGAGGCAGCAAGTTCCCCGGAGGCGACTTCGAAAAAACTTAGAGAGTCGATTCTCAACGCGATCCGGGTACAAAGCATACCCAAAGGTCAATGGATCTCGGTCCGGCTAACGGAAGGGCCGGAGAACCTACCCGGAACCAATAGGATTTGGCTTTACGGAAGCGAAATCAATCGAAGGACTATTCTGTTGGATCGTTCCGTACCCGACCATCCCGTGGTCATCAATGCCAGGCAGTCGGGAATTTTCAACGAAGCGGCCATCAAACTGATGAAAGAGGTCTACCCCGACTGGGAAGAAAGCACCGATCTGGAAAATCGGCCCGGATCGGCCATGGACGGATACGCGGCTGTTCCCGAACTTCAGGGAATTACCTTTTCCTTCTGGTGGAGGGATGAGCCGGTGGACAAGCTGGCTGAAGCGTTGCGCCTGTATGGACTTGATCTGCAAAAGGTGGGCATGACCACCGTCTCCACCCGCATCCTCTTTCCCACCGTCGTCAGGGCCTACAACAAGCTCAACAGGGACAACCGGTTGCCTCATCGCTTGTCCTATTACCAGGAACCCCAGAGAGGAAATTTCTGGAATCTAAAATCGCTCCGCCAATTTTACAAAGGAGCCGGGGCTCCCTGGACCAACCACTCCGGAGGCGGCGAGATGATGTGGTTGTCGGGAATGTGTAACGAAGTCTGGGATTCCAGTCAGTGGGAGGTCTGTCTGGGAGACGATGTGGATGCCTCAGATGAACTCAAAGCCCGTCAGCGCTGCCCCGGACCCGGAACCCGGCCCTGGGAAGTGGTGAAGTCGGCCGTGATGAACGGGTGGCGGCCAGTCGGTGTTCACGGCACCTCCAGCCATGGGGTGAGACTCTACATCCAGATGCTGGAAAGTGCGATGGAAGAAGCCAATTTGTCGGTGGAGCACATCAGAAGCCTTCGCACCACCATGGAGCACAATCAGCTTCTGGGCACTCCTCCAGACGTGATGGCGAAGCTCAAAGAGTACAACATTCTCGTGAATGTCAATATGCCCTATCTGAACGATGCCGCCATGCTGATTGACACTTACGGAGAACACCTGAGACCCTTTGCCATGCCCGTGAAAACGTGGCTCAATGAGGGCTTGAGGGTGACCTTTGAGGCCCGGGGTATGGACTTTTGGACACCCATCCACATGCTCGTTACCCGGGAAATCACCAATGCTGCAACCAAACAAACGGAAACACTGCTTCCCAGTGAGGCTGTCGATCGAGTGACGGCTCTGAAAATGACCACCACCTGGGCATCTTATTACATTCTTGCCGAGGACACCTTAGGCACCCTGGAGCCGGGCAAGTATGCAGATTTTGCCGTTCTGGAGAACGACTATTTCACCGTTCCCGAGGACGAGATTCTCGATATGGAGGTCATCATGACCGGACTGGGAGGCGAAATCGTCTGGGACCGCGATCAGTTAGGGGCAGGCAACTAATTAATGGGTAGGGGCGCACGGATGTGCGCCCGCAAACCCTGGTTTATAAAAGGCTTATCGGGCGCACGGCCGTGCGCCCCTACACGAAACACCTGAATCTTCCACACTCGCGGGTTGATACCTTATCCGGGATCGGACTCCGCAGGAATCGCTTCCGGCTCTTCTTCAACGGTGCCTTCTGGGTCTACCTTACGAAAAGCGTCCGGAATCCGATCCAATTGTTCCTTGGGAACAAAATCGTGCAGCTTGATGCGCTTCATGTCCTCTTCCGGGAACATGGTGGGGATCAGGAAGGGCTCGGGAGGAGCGGGCCGGGTAGCGTCAATTCCCGCCTTGGAGCCCCAATGGTGTTCGATGGACGGATCCACGATGCTGCACATCACGTCTTTAATAATGACCCAGTCCTTATCCGGTTGTGCGCGCGTGGCCACAGCCCAAAACACCATTCGTTCGTCGTAGATATCAATGTCATCGTCGACTATGATGACATGCTTGATTCCATAATTGGCGGTCAGGGCTGCGTGAATTGCGGTTTTGGGCTGGCCCTCGGCTGTTTTCTTCATCTGGATAAAACAAAAGCCTAGACCGTCATCGCCTCCGGCATGGGGCAGCAGGTAAACCTTCGTCACCTGGGGAACCACCTGCTTGACCATATCGTAGACCTTGAACTCCCGCGCCAGTCCCTGAAAGGCGTGATTGCGCCCGATAGCGTAATTGGACCACAGGGGATTCTTGCGCTGAGTGATGCAGCTCACCTCCATATAGGGGCACCAACGCTGAGCCCCAATGTGACGGGTGTACTCGCTGTAAGGACCTTCAGCCGTGCGCTCCATGGCAAGAATCTCACCCTCGATCACGATCTCCGCATCAGCCGGCACCATGAAATCATCGCCCAGGGTCTCAGAGGCGACCAGTCGCAACGGTTCACCCAACATTCCGCCGCAGACCTCGAAATGGCTTTCCGGATAACCCATCTTGGTCTGCGAGGCCATCAGTACGTTCGGATGCAGTCCGGCCACCACAGCGCACTTCATGTTCTTCTTGTGCTCCTGTTCGTGCTTATAAAAATTCATGGAGTTGTGGTTATCCGGAGAAAACAGGAAGGCGATTTTGTTCTTGCCCTGGATTTCACCCCGATGGATCCCCATGTTATCGACATGGATTTCCGGGTGATAGGTGATCATGGGGGCCAGAGAAACATAGGGATGGGGCAACATGAGATAGGGTTGATAGGCAGGGTAACGCTGCATGTCCACATCATCGCCCTTCAGGATCTCCTCTTTCACCGGTGCCTCACTTCGATCGACAACGACTGGCTTTATCTTGCTTTCAATGGCCAGGCGACGCCAATCGTGGGAGACGTTTTCCCAGGTAGATTTCATGGCGTAGGCCAGCTTACTTCGTGAGCCGATCTCATTCATGATCACTTCGTACTCGGAGGGCTCACCATTGCACAAAATGGGGTTTTTGATGCGAAGCAAGGGAAACTTGCGCTCACGATCCAGGAGATCGACCAGTATTCCGATCTCGTGTTTCAGACTGATGGGCCTTTCAATCGTGATCACATCTTCGGGATGGTCCCGTTCGTACTCTT